>NZ_JBXSQJ010000027.1:0-39813 GCF_057063585.1 Gilliamella sp. X-60
TTAACGATTTATAATACCGAAAGACCGCATGAGGCGTTAAATAACATGACACCGATTGAGTATAAAACACTAAAACAAGCAGCATGATTTTCTACGTGAGTTGTGTACTAGGTTTGGGGTATTTACAGTTAAAGATGAAACAAAACTCACCAGAAGAATATGAAAAGTTAACTTTTTATAGCACCCAGGCAAATGAACAATATCGCGCTAGAATGGCTCCAGTGAAAAATGGTTTTTTTAAATATATTGAGAACATGAAAGGAGGCAAGAATGGAGATGGAGACAATGAAACAATTTCCCATTCAATAGCTATATTGGTTTTATCTGAATTAAAAAAAATTAAATTTGTAATAGGTCAAAATAGTTTTCAGTTAAACTTTTCACAATTTCTGATAGAACCACGTTTACAATTTGAAAATGGTAAAGTTTATTATCCTGATCTGATTGGCTATTTTTCTTCGGAATGTGATTTAGCTGAAAAATGGAATGGTAAAGTTGCTATCGAAGTCGCAGTTAAACATAAATGTGAACCCCAAAAAATAAAAGATTTCAGGGAACACAACATTCCGATAATAGAAGTGAACATTTCAGAAAAAATAATTTTTTTAAAAGAATTAAGAAATCAAAATTATGATAGTGAGGATGTAGAAAAGTATTATAATTATTTAAAAGCAATATTTAGAAATCAAGTTTATGGTTGTATTCGTTCAGATCCTATCTCTGTTAATTATCATGATAAAAAGTTGATATTAAAACAATCAGAATTAAGTAATGCTTTAAGTAATATTACTAAATTGCAAAAATCGTATCTTATCGAAAAAGAACGTATACTTAATGAATATACATCTATAAAAAACAACTTAATTAACATAGAATTAAATAATAATCATTTGGTTGAATTGTTAAAAAAAAGCCATGAATTAAATAAAAATCTAAAAAATAAAATAGAAATAATTGAATCAATGAGCTTTTGGCAAAAATTGAAAAAACTATTTAATTAACAAGTACTCTTATCCTAGATCATTTCTATATGGATACAACCCCAGATACATTCTCCCCATCTGAAATCCTCAGAACCAATCACCAAATTCTAAGACCTGCTTCTAGCAGTTTTTTTATGCCTAGAGCCTTTTAAAATAAGCCTTTCGCCTTGTTTTACTCCTCAACTGTGTTCAACTGAAATTAAGCTAAATCCAGTAATAAGTTAATTTTACATCATTAATTTAATGATTATTTTATTTACAATAATTATAATAGATTCTATAAAAATCAATTATTAAGTAACAAACTCTATAATAAATTTAGAACTATATAAATTGAGCAAAATTCGAAGAACATATTTATATGCTCTTTTTTAGTATTACCTTTAATATAAATTTGTGAATTAAAAATGGCACTATTTTTGCATGTTATATCTGTTACACAGTACTTAACTGCCGTTATACTCGTGTTAGAAATTATTTTAATCAAAAATAGAATGTTATTGTAAATTGCTAGGCAATATCGTAATTGTAATTATGGTGCATTTTTGCACCATATTAGTGCGATAGATAGCGAAAATATGAATTTAAACAAAGTAAAAATTAATTGATGTAAAAATCAAAATTAGAGTGTTTTACTAAATCTGTATTTAAAAAATATTAGAAATACGAAGATTTTAACTTTGTATAAGTATTAAAAAATAGGTTTACAGTTAAATAATTGGGGTGATTTTATGAGGAATCTAAGGAAATATAAACGTAAATTTTTGTTGGGCGCAGGGCTAATAACGATGCTTGCTAGTGCACAACTTCATGCTGCGGGGACGTTAGTTTATTGTGCAGAGGCTTCACCTGAAACATTTAGTCCACAGTTAGTGACAAGTGGTATTTCAATGGATGCTAGTGCAGTTCCTGTTTTTAACCGTTTGGTGGAATTTAAATTAGGTACTACCGAAATTGAACCTGCTTTAGCGAAATCTTGGGATATCAGCCAAGATGGTTTAACTTATACTTTCCATTTACGCGATGACGTTAAATGGCATAGCAATAAAGAATTCAAACCAACCCGAAACTTAAATGCTGATGATGTTATTTTTACATTTATGCGACAGAAAGATAAAAATCATCCTTATCACAAAGTTTCTGGTGGACAATATGAATACTTTGAAAGCATGGGATTCCCAGATTTAATCAAAGAAATTAAAAAGATTGATGACCATACTGTCGTATTTGAATTAAACCATCCAGAAGCTCCTTTCTTAGCCGATTTAGCAATGTCATTTGCTTCTATTTTATCAGCCGAATATGCCGATGCTATGCTTAAAAATGGCACACCCGAAAAAGTTGATTTAGTCCCCGTTGGTACTGGTCCGTTTACTTTTGTTCAATACCAAAAAGATTCAAGAATTCTTTATAAAGCAAATCCCGATTATTTTGGCCCTAAAGCCCAGCTTGATCGTTTAGTGTTTTCAATTACACCAGATCCTGCAATTCGTTATGCCAAGTTACAAAAAGGAGAATGTCATGCAATGCCATATCCAAATATAGCAGATATTGAACGAATGAAATCAGACAATAATATTGTTGTTAAAGAAATGGCAGGGGTTAATATTGGTTATTTAGCCTACAATATGGATAAGCCACCACTTGATAACTTGCAAGTTCGTCAAGCATTAAATATGGCCGTGAACAAAGATGCGATTATAAAAGCTGTTTTTCAAGGTGCGGCAGAACCAGCTAAAAACTTTATTCCACCATCAATGTGGGGTTATAACGATGAAGTAAAAGATTATCCTTATGATCCAGAACAAGCAAAAGAGTTATTAAAATCAGCGGGATTAGAAAAAGGCTTTACTATCAATTTATGGGCAATGCCAGTACAACGCCCATATAACCCAAATGCACGCCGTATGGCTGAAATGATTCAAGCGGATTGGGCTAAAATTGGTGTAACAGCTAAAATTGTGAGTTATGAATGGGGAGAATATCTATCTCGTATTCGTGATGGTGAACATGATGCAGTGCTAATGGGATGGTCGGGAGATAATGGTGATCCTGATAACTTTTATTCTGTTTTAATGAGTTGTGATGCGGTTAAAGCAGGTTCAAACTATTCACACTGGTGTTATAAACCATTTGATGATTTATTACAGCAAGCTCGCATTGAGCCTGATCATGAAAAAAGGGTTAAGCTTTACAAACAAGCGCAAGTCGAGATGCATAACCAAGCGCCTGCATTAATGATTGCTCATTCAATGATTTATCTGCCATTACGTAAAGAGGTTAAAGGCTATATTATGGCTCCTTTAGCATTACATAATTTTAACCAAGTTACGCTTGAAAAATAGTATTCCTAACGATTAACCACCAATGTGTGGTTAATCACTACGTTGGGTTTTGCTAAATTTAGAGCTATAAATCTATTTTTTAATAACAATAAAAATTTTATCTATTTTATAAACGATAGTTTAAAAGAGCTACTACATGTTTCAATTTATTCTAAAGCGGTTAGGTGTACTTATTCCGACTTTTATCAGCATTACACTGCTGACTTTTATTTTCGTTCACCTCATTCCTGGTGATCCTATTACGGTGCTTGCAGGAGAGCGAGGTTTAACGCCAGAACGCCATGCTGAATTAATAACGCAATTTGGTTTAGACAAGCCTCTTTATGAGCAATATTTTCAATACATTATAGGTATGTTTCATGGAGATTTAGGCATCTCTTTTAAAAGCCAAATTCCAGTATGGGATGAATTTGTACCTCGATTTAAAGCAACTTTTGAGCTTGGATTTTGCGCGATGCTGTTTGCAGTTAGTTTTGGGATTCCAATTGGCGTACTTGCCGCAGTAAAACGCGGTTCAATATTTGATCATACAGCAATAGGTTTGTCTTTAACGGGTTATTCCATGCCAATTTTTTGGTGGGGAATGATGCTCATTACGTTAGTTTCTGTGCATTTAAATTTAACTCCAGTATCAGGTCGTGTTAGTGATATGCTTTTCTTAGATGAAAGTAAACCTTTAACCGGATTTATGTTAGTTGATACTTTATTATGGGGTGAAACAGAAGATTTTATCGATGCAGTTACTCACTTAATTTTACCTGCCATTGTATTAGGAACCATTCCATTAGCAGTCATTGTCCGCATGACCCGTTCTTCTATGTTAGAAGTATTAAGTGAAGATTATATTCGAACTGCACGAGCTAAAGGCGTTAGTCGAATGCGAATCATCCTTATTCATGCATTACGCAATGCGATGATCCCAGTGATGACAGTCATCGGTTTACAAGTTGGTACAATGCTTGCTGGTGCAATATTGACCGAAACCGTCTTTTCATGGCCGGGAATTGGTCGTTGGTTAATTGAAGCGCTACAACGTCGAGATTATCCCGTAGTGCAAAGTGGCGTTTTAATTGTTGCGGTCATGATTATTTTGGTAAATTTATTAGTTGATATGTTATACAGCGTTATCAATCCGCGTATTAGACATAAATAAGAGTGTGTTTACAGATGAATAAACAGGTTATTACTGAATCGACCAATACGAGAGACACCAGTTTGGTTGAACCTAAGCCATTAACGCCTATGCGTGAGTTCTGGTTTTATTTTTCAAAAAATAAAGGTGCTGTCGTTGGATTAGTCTTTATTATTATTGTTGTATTACTCGCTATTTTTGCTAATTTTGTTGCACCACATTCTCCTTCTGAACAGTTTAGAGATGCCTTATTAGCGCCACCTGTTTGGATGAAAGATGGCAGTTGGCAATTTATTTTAGGCACAGATGATGTGGGGAGAGATATCTTATCGAGGCTCATTTATGGTGCGCGTTTATCTTTATTAGTTGGTTGCTTAGTCGTCATCATCTCATTGATTTTAGGGATTACAGTGGGATTGATTGCTGGTTATGCAGGCGGTTTTTTAGACAACATCATTATGCGTGCTGTCGATATCATGCTTGCTTTACCCAGTTTATTACTTGCACTTGTTTTAGTTGCGATATTTGGCCCATCGATTGTTAATGCCTCAATCGCATTAGCTTTTGTTGCGTTACCTCATTATATCCGTTTAACCCGCGGAGCAGCCCTTGCTGAAATTAATAAAGATTATGTGATTGCTTCCCGAGTTGCTGGGGCAGGTGCTTTACGGCAGATGTTCATAAATATTCTGCCAAACTGTTTAGCGCCATTAATTGTGCAAGCTTCATTAGGATTTTCAAATGCGATTTTAGACATGGCCGCATTAGGTTTTTTAGGTATGGGTGCACAGCCACCGACCCCTGAATGGGGAACAATGCTTGCTGACGTATTGCAATTTGCACAATCTGCATGGTGGGTAGTCACCTTTCCGGGCTTAGTAATTTTAATGACAGTGTTAGCTTTCAACTTAATGGGAGATGGTTTGCGAGACGCGCTTGATCCTAAATTGAAGCAGTAATGGAGATACAGTCATGGCACTATTAGAAGTAAAAGAATTATCTGTTCAATTTGGTGGATTTAAAGCGGTAGACCACATTAGTTATGACGTTGAACAAGGGCAAGTTGTTGGCATTGTGGGTGAATCAGGCTCAGGAAAGTCAGTGAGTTCACTCGCCATAATGGGGTTAATTGATTTTCCAGGTAAAGTCAATGCCAATGCATTACATTTTGATGGCAAAGACCTGCAACAGATCTCAACCAAAATGCGCCGTAAAATTGTGGGTGCAGATGTTGCAATGATCTTTCAAGATCCGATGACGAGCTTAAACCCATGTTTTACCATAGGTTACCAAATCATTGAAACCTTGAAAATTCACCAAGGTGGCAGTAAAAAAGCACTCAAAGCAAGAGCGATTGAATTGCTTAAATTAGTGGGTATTGCTGATGCAGAAAATCGATTAAATGTTTATCCGCATCAGTTATCTGGTGGCATGAGCCAACGCGTCATGATCGCAATAGCAATTGCATGTAACCCAAAGCTCTTAATTGCTGATGAACCAACAACCGCGCTTGATGTTACAATTCAAGGGCAAATTATCGAGTTATTGCTTGAGTTGCAACGCAAAAATAACATGGCATTAGTTCTTATTACGCATGACTTAGCGTTAGTTTCTGAGGCGGCACAAAAAATTATTGTGATGTATGCTGGACAAGTCGTTGAAATAGGTGATACTGAAATTATCTTTAAAAAACCATTACACCCTTACACACAAGCATTATTACGCTCGCTGCCTGAATTTACGCAAGACAAAGAGCGATTAGCATCATTAGCGGGTGTCGTTCCAGGAAAATATGATCGGCCAACGGGCTGTTTACTCAATCCGCGTTGTCCTTATGCTACTGAACGCTGTTATACTGAAGAACCTGCATTAATGAGTTATTCTGCAACTAGAAAAGTAAAATGCCATTATCCATTATCAAGCGAAGGGATACCACAATATGAACAATAATATGGAAAATAAAGAATTACTGCTTGATGCCCGAAACCTGACAAAATATTATCATGTCAAAACGGGGTTCTTTTCTGAAGCTAAACAAGTTAAAGCTGTTGACGGTGTATCTTTTACATTAGGTAAAGCCAAAACACTTGCGATTGTTGGTGAATCGGGTTGTGGTAAATCCTCATTAGCAAGATTATTGACCATGATCGAAAAACCCACATCAGGAGAACTCTATTTTAAAGATCAGAATCTGTTGGATAATGACCTGCAAGCTCAAAAATTGCGTCGCCAAAAGATCCAAATTGTTTTCCAAAATCCATACTCATCACTCAATCCACGCAAAAAAATCGGTTCCATATTAGAAGAACCGCTAATTATCAATACCGATTTAACAGCCAATGATCGTAAAGCAAAAGTGCTATCAATGATGAAAAAAGTTGGATTAAAAGAAGAGTTTTATAATCGTTATCCGCATATGTTTTCAGGAGGACAACGCCAACGCATTGCTATCGCAAGAGGTTTAATGCTTGATCCCGAAATAGTGGTTGCTGATGAACCCGTTTCAGCACTAGATGTTTCTGTGCGTGCACAAGTACTAAATTTGATGATGGATCTACAGCAAGATCTAGGTTTATCTTATGTTTTTATTTCTCATGACCTTTCTGTCGTTGAGCATATTGCTGATGACGTAATGGTGATGTATTTAGGGCGTTGCGTTGAACAAGGGCGGAAAGATGAAATCTATCGCAATCCAAAGCATCCATACACTCAGGCGCTATTATCAGCAACACCAAGATTAAATCCAGATCTTAGACGGGATAGAATCAAATTAGAAGGGGAATTACCAAGCCCTCTTAATCCTCCTTTGGGTTGTGCTTTTAATGCCCGGTGCCGTTTAGCATTTCCACGTTGCACAATTGAACAACCGCAACTTATTAACTATAACGAACATAAAATTGCCTGTTTCTGTATAGAGGAAAAAGTTCATAATGAATAATAAAGGTGACAGTTAATTCTGTCACTAAATTCTATAATAAACCTACTTATTGTATTTCTCTTGTTTACAATAGGAATTGTTGATTGTTATATGTGAATACTAAATCGGTTAAAAGGAAAAAATATTGTCTAAAACTCATTGGGTTAATAACGCTGAGATCTGGATGAGTAAAACAAACTCAATACCTAGTGATAATGCAACATAAACAAAATACAATGCTAAAAATTTAGAATGGCAATTGATTATAAAAACAGCCCAAACTAACAAAGCTTGGGCTGTTTGCTTGATCACGCTTTAAACGTGATCCAAGGTTTAAGTTTTACCACTGACTGAATTAAATCTGCATTTTCTTGCGATTCGATTACAGGTGTGATCGGTTTATAAGCCGCAGGGGCTTCTTCACGTAGACGTTCCTCTTTTAAGGTAATACATTGCCATGGCAAATTAACCTTATCAGACACCACTTTTTTGCTACGCATTGATTGCCGTCTTTCAGCTCTACCCGCACCATGCGAACAAGACCATAACCAATCCGAATTCCCTTTACCAACCGCCACATAAGAGTAATCGCCCATCGAGCCGGGAATTAACACTATTTCCCCTTGATTAGCTGGCGTTGCCCCTTTGCGGTGAATATTCATGCCATGCTCAGGTAAAATAATATTATGCGAAATATCCACGATTAACTGACTATTATCGTGTTTAAAGATCGCCATGAATTCTTTACGTATCAATTCGGTGATAACAATTCGGTTGATCCAAGCATAACGTGCTGCAACGCCCATAGCTTGCAAGTAATTTTGAGCATTATCATCGGCTAAACCAAATAACCCTGATGTTGGATATTTTTCGTTTACTGGCCATAATTCTTTGGCTTTATCTTGCCAACGCTTGCCAATATAAAATCCCACATCACGTGAACCAGTATGAATCATTATCACAACAGCATCTTTCTTTAGCCCCATTTGATAAGCTAAATGTCGATCAAGGATCTCATCAACAATTTGTAACTCAACAAAATGGTTACCTGAACCAACGGTACCTAAGCTTGCTGGACGGATAATACTGCGTGACTCAAAAAAGGCCTCTGGCGCGTATTTGCTATCGGCGGTGATTAACGACTGCCCCGATATTTGGTTAATTTCGGCAATTAATCGCTTAACATTAACCTCTTGCCACAAACCTTGTTGTGGTAAGGCTGCAATCCATTGCTCTATTCCTTGATCAAACAACGCTTGAAAAGATTGCGGCGTAACAGGAATATCTCGTTCATCTTGCAATAATACGCGTTTTAGTTGCGCGATAATTGCTGATTTTTGGTCATGCACTTCATCATAGCTTAAGCCAGTTGTCAAAAGGCGCATACCACAGTTAATATCAGTGCCAATAGCTGCTGGAATAATTAAATCTTCCGTTGTTGCCACAATACTGCCCACTGGCGCAATCGCACCTGGATGGAAATCGGGAGTAGCACGTGCAGCGCACACGTGTCCTAAGCTATTAGGTACTTTAACCGATGCAAAATCCAGTAACTGCTTGACAGCTTTTTCTTCTAAAGGTAAAGCCTGCGGTAATAAAACTTGAGCGGTCGTATTTTGTTGATTAAAAGTATAAATATCATTATAAAAATGACTTTCAATCCCTAGTCGGGATAAACGTTTTTGTAAACGGGTAAATGTAGACATCATTGCCACCTAGAAAACAATAAAAAACGGTCTCCTCTGTTGAGAAGATAATTACTGTTTTCCTGCAGCAGCACGATTCAGGAAAGCGGGCTTATTCTATACAAAAGGTAACAATCTGTAAAGTGTCAGTAATTATTAAGTTTTGTGCAAATTAAACAACACCTTTTTGACTTAATAAAGTCAATATAATTAAGTAATAACATATGGCTTTGGTCGAGACTGAAAAATTTTTCTTCTAATATCATAATATTAACAGGAAAAGTAGCTAACTTTAGTTTACCTATTATCCATTTGGATGTAAAAAACATTGAATCTTTTCAAGATAACGACAACAATTCGTTAAACCATATCGAGTTAACGAATTGTAGAGCAAAGCTAAATCGGTATAACCACATTGCAGCCATAATTTAGTTTTCTAATAGATTATTTTTGCTTTTATTTCTGATATGCTTTTTTCGTTATAAAATAAATTAACTTTTAGATTAACTAAATATTATTGCATTTTAAGTGATAATTTTATTTTTTTAAATCACTGAAATACTTTAAGGAATAAATTGTGACTTATAAAACTATAACACCACTATTTCCAACATATGCCCAGACAGCAGCAATGATTAAAGCAGTATCTGGATATACTAAAAAGTCTGTACATGGCATGATTAGTGAGATTCGAGGACAGTCTGGGACACCACAAAAACCAGTGGACTGGTCAAACCCTAATAGCTGGATCGATGAACGACTAAGTGGCGAATACGCTGAAATAGCGAATAAAATATGGTCACAGGATAACCACGTATTAAATCCTCGTCATAGTTATGGTACTTATATGTTTATAAATAATGGCAACCTAATGACTGTCGATATACAAGGCTGTTGGCAACCCTCAGCAAAAGGGAAAGCTTTTTTAAAAGGTGATAAAACAGTTTTGCGAGAATTGGATGATGCAGAAGCAATATTACAACTATTAGAATTACTTAGTGTACGTGGACAAGCTAAAAATGGCGATTTATTACCAGAATGGATCACTTATTTGCGCCAGAATTCAAAATGGAATAGTGAACGTGCATGTAAATCAACTTTATATGCTCGACTAGTGAATTTAGTCGATCGCAAACTTGTTAAACGTAATGGTATTGTTTATCAGATAACGGATAGTGGTCAAAAATGGTTAGATGATCTTCCACAAACTAAATTACGTGACCCATTGGATGATATTATGGATTCTGTTGTTCGATATAATGAACAACAAAAAGCATTATTATCAGAACAATTACATAATATGAACCCTTATCATTTTGAAATATTAATTGGTCAATTATTACAAGCGATGGGTTATGAAGATGTTACGGTTACTAAAGCTTCGGGCGATAAAGGTATTGATGTAATAGGTAATGTACAAGTGGGTATTACGCGTATTACAGAAGTCGTTCAAGTAAAACGAATGCAAAATTCAGTTAATCGCCCATTGATCGATCAATTAAGAGGAGCTTTACCTTATCATAAAGCTATCCGAGGCACATTAATCACAACAAGCAAATTTTCATCAGGTTGTGCAGAAGCAGCTAACTACCCTGGTGCTGCGCCAATTACCTTAATTGATGGCTCAAGATTAATTGAATTACTTATTGAAAATGGGGTAGGTATAAAACGTAATAATTCTTTAGAATTACTTAGTATTGATATGTCAGTATTTGAAGAACAAACAGAAGATTAAAATAAGAGTTTTGTCGTTGTATGCAGAATCTAATAATTTGTTAACCAACCTTTCAACATTTAATCATCAGTCATAATTAAATTGAATAGCTAAGACTTTGGTCAAAATAAATCCACTTTTGATACCAGTGGATTTACCTCTATCATGTTAGGATTAAATGATTTGCTATTGATGAATCACCTCCCAACTCAAGCCAAATTTAGCTAAATATTTCTTTAGCCGATCAGCATCATTACTGCGTTGTTTTTTGGTGCGAGAAACGGCAAATAAATGCCTGCCTGCGGCAGATAATGTTTCACTTTTTTGGCATATTTCGATCACTTTTTCTAGTTGGTAGCGATCAAATTCATCAATATCTGTTGGGATTAAAGAATGATCATTTCTGCTTTGTCCCCAGTTTTGTTTTAAGCGCGCAATCTCTTTTTCAACTTGTTCAAGCGTGATATTAGCTTGTGGTGCTAACGTCGCCATTCGAATAATCGAACTATTTAGTTCACGAAAGTTACCCAACCATAAAGCATCGGGACTGGTGGCAAAGGCCAAATAGACGCGTCGTGATTGTTGATTAAAGCGTGGCATGATGCCATATTCTTTGGCATAACGTGCCAACTCATAATCAATGTTCGGTTCAATGTCTTCTTTACGTTGTGCTAAACTTGGCAGTTGATAACTCCATAAGTTAATTCTGGCGAACAGATCTTCTCGAAACTCGCCTTGTTTTATTGCCTGTTTCAGATCTTTATTCGTGCCAGCAATTAGCTGAAAATCACTCTGTATCGGTTTATCACTACCAAATGGATAAAATTGCTTTTCTTCAATCGCTTTTAATAACATGGCTTGCTCATCAAGCCCAAGTTCACCAATTTCATCTAAAAACAATAAACCGCCATCGGCATTTTTAAGTAATCCAGTGCGGGCAAGATTAGCACCAGTAAAGGCGCCTTTAACATGACCGAACAAGGTTGACATTGCACTATCTCCACGCAAAGTGGCGCAATTGATTTCAACAAACTGACCTCTAATTTGATGATTACTGTGTTTAAGCAAATAAATCTGTTTAGCCAAAAATGATTTACCTGCACCTGTAGGTCCACACAATAAAATAGGTGCATGCGATCGACTAGCGACTTGTTCTATTTCAGCAATTAACTGATTGAATTGTTGATTACGCGTTGCGATACCTGACTTTAATAAATCGGTTGCTTGATGGGCATATTGTTGAAAACGAGTTAAGATTTTATCATAACGATGCAAATTTAAATCGATGATATTCATTTTACCGCAAGGCACTTGCCTAATCAGTTCATTTTCGGTTAACTCCATATCAGATTGCGAGGCAGACTGATGTTTCTCTGGCGGTGACATTTGTAATAATTTAGCGGGATAATAGCGTGACTCAGCCAGTAAAAACCAACAAATCTGAGCAACATGCGTGCCTGTTGTAATATGAACATAATAGTTTTCTTGTTCTGGATTAAATGCGTAATTCTTCGAAATATCAAAAAGGCAGGTATAAACTTGCTCAAAATCCCATGGATCGTCTATGTTTATTGCAATTGGTGTTACTTCGATTTGCGGTGATAAAGTTTTAATATCTTTAATCACTTCACAAAGCAGATGATAATCATTTTGATAATAAAGTAGTTCTAACCGATTAAAGCCTATCTCTGACTGATAACATAAATCAATAGTCGGTCGCCAATGCCGCCAGCGTCGTTTACCTTTACCACGTTGATCCAGTACATTTCCTAAAAAACCAAATACTACATTCTTTTTCATTTTTATAAATATTTATAAATTAGCAGAATAAATTATAAAAAATAAACCTATAAAAATCTATCTAATTTCTTTCTTGATCTATTTAAAATTTATTTTTCTTTTTAAATCAAATTGATATTAATTATTTTTGTCTTTTTAAATTTTTGGCACGATTTTAGCAATATTTATAATACTGAGTCACAAAAAAGACTTTATCGCCCCCAAGGGGAAAATAAAATCTAAAAATAAAACCAAGCTTGTCAACTTAGCAACTCAGCGTTGCATGAAATTTAGAAGGAATCAAAAAATGAGACAATATGAAGTATTAAAAACCGAAAATACTAAGCCAATAAAAATGTGGACAAAAGGCGTACCAGTAGAACTTGAAGCCAAAGAACAACTACTAAAATTGGCACAATTACCGTTTATTTTTAAACATATCGCCGTAATGCCTGATGTGCATGTAGGTAAAGGATCGACTATTGGTAGTGTGATTCCTACTATTGGTGCAATTATACCCGCTGCGGTTGGTGTAGATATTGGCTGTGGAATGATGGCAGTACAAACTTCATTAACCAGCGCTGATCTACCTGACAACCTAGCACCCTTACGTTTAGCGATTGAAAAAGCCGTACCGCATGGTTTAACGCCCAAAAAAATAGGACGCGATCAAGGGAGTTGGCAAAATCCACCATTAATTGTGGATCAATATTGGCAACAGCTATTACCAGAATTTGAAAAACTGACTGAAAAATATCCACGTTTTTTAAATACCAATAACTACCATCATTTAGGAACATTAGGAACTGGTAATCATTTTATCGAAATTTGTTTAGACGAAGCTGATCGGGTTTGGATTATGTTACATAGCGGTTCACGTGGTGTGGGTAATGCTATTGGAGAGTATTTTATCAACCTAGCTAAACAAGACATGGCTACTTACTTGATTGATAACTTTTTACCAAGTAAAGATTTAGCCTACTTTGTTGAAGGCACTGAGCATTTTAATGATTATCTTATGGCGGTAAATTGGGCTCAAGAGTTTGCCCGTTTAAATCGTGAGGCAATGATGCATAACACAATTAAAGCTATCGGTAATACACTAAATATTGAGTGTATTAGTCGTCTACAAGCAGTTAACTGCCACCATAACTATGTTCAAAGAGAGCATCATTTTGGTCATAATATTTTTGTGACACGCAAAGGAGCGGTATCAGCTCGTAAAGGTGAGCTAGGGATTATTCCGGGCTCAATGGGCGCTAAAAGCTATATTGTCCGTGGACTTGGTAATGAAGAAAGTTTCTGTTCATGCTCACATGGTGCAGGACGAGTTATGAGCCGAACAGCGGCCAAAAAACAATTTACCATTGAAGACCAAATCAAAGCCACCGCACATGTTGAATGCCGTAAAGATGCTGATGTGATTGATGAAATACCAATGGCATATAAAGATATTGATGCGGTAATGACAGCCCAAAATGAACTGGTCGAAATTGTCCATCAATTACGGCAAGTCGTGTGTGTGAAAGGGTAAAAAATATCGAGGAGCAATCCTCGGTATTGGTGGAAATAAAAATATAAACAACTTCAATTATATCAATTACAATCTAAAAATAATGCATGACTATCGCGATTATTCAATTTAATTTAAATAACTGATTAATCATTCTAACAATAAAATATTTAAAGGATTAACAATGAAAGAAAATACTCAAAATTCAACCACAGAACCCTCAAATAGGGCGACGACTCAACCATTTCCAATGGTATGGGATAACAATAAAATCAGTATTTATCAATTTTTACTGCCTTATCAACATGCTGAAAAACTGCCTGAAATAGCCCAAACACTTCCTGATGAATCATCTGATGATACAAAATTAAAATGGGCAGCAGGGGCGATGGATGGAGTTAGCAATCATCATGGCGCATCATCTGAACAAACATGTGTTGAAGAAATTTTAACGTTACTAATCACAATATCAACACAACCCAATAAACACGATATCGAAAAACTTTACACCTTAATAAATACGGAAGGTACTTTAAGTTTTATTGATGATTTAAGTGATGCAATACCAAAAATTGACCTTGATTTTGATAAGTTATATGAATTTACCTATTGGTTAGCAACAAATAGCCCTGATCGTGAAATCATTAAGTTTAGTATTGCTGTATTAGGATGTTTTACTACCGAACAAACAGACTTATTTTTATTATTAGGCATGCATGAAGAGTTTACCTTATATTCAGCAGTTGCATTACAAAATACCTTATCATCACCCGAACAAGTCGAAAATGCCTTAGTTACTTTAGCTAAAAAAGTGGATGGTTGGGGTAGGATCCATATCGTTGAACGATTAGCCGAATATCAATTATCATCAACAACTAAAGATTGGTTATTAAGAGCGGGTTATCAAAATAGCGTTATGAACGAATATCTTGCTTATACTTGCGCAACCAAAGGTGAATTAAATCAGGTTTTAGAACAAGATAGTGTTAATTTACCTTTATTAGAATCTGCGGGTGAAATTTTAGAGGCACTCATCATGGGCGGACCAGCCGAAGATATGCATTGTTATGAGGAAGGTGCTATTGTTTGTTTAAATTATTTAAAACATTTACTAAAACTACCCTCATTAGCTGAACTCCCCCCTTTACGGACAGTACTGACTATACGTGATTTTGTTAGCAACCAGCTTAATGAAAGCTATCCTAATTGGAATGAAAAAATAAAAAACGCAATTATTGAAAAAGCGAATGAGTTTATCCATCAAGATAAATGGTTAGCATTAATTGAGCATGATTTAATGGCTGATGATAGCAGTAAATTTTGCCTAGCTGCTGATCTTTACACGCAATTTGGATTTGATGCATGGGAGGCGCGTTTTGCATATCAAAAAAATCATCAGGGTGAACAGTGGTATTATTTAATGCAAACCGATGATATACAAAGAGTACAACAAGTTATACAGTTAGCTGGGCAACAATATGACTTTACAAAAATCGCAACAGGACCAGCGCTAGAATCTGCATTTGGCATCAAATATAAAGCACACCGTGCATTGGATGCTATTTTACAAGAGCTCAATCGATTTCCGGGTATGGGTGAAGATCTTATATTAATAGGTCTAAACAGCCCAGTAATACGCAATCGAAACATGGCATTAAATGCCATTGAAGCTTGGGATCGGCAATGTTGGACAGATAAACAAACGCTTGCCCTGCAAGAGATTATTACAAGAGAACCTAATGATGAAATTAAACAAAGGTTGGCAACGCTACTTGCTTCGCACAATAGTTAAATATTCTATTTACGTGCTAACAAACGTAAAAATATCGACGCAGTTATGGCCGCCCCAAATGGGGGGCGGAATTGTATATTAATGACGGTTGGTGGTGTGTGTTATGGGGTAAAATGGGAGGTTAATTGTATCATTGCTAAAAGGAAAAGGTTGACCTTGTCTCATTTGTTAATTATGTAGATAATTGATCTTAATTATAATATTTATAAATGAAATAACTATATAGTGTTATGTAATTATTTTAAATAATATGGTTTTACATATTGTAATGTTATGTTAAAATTTTTGAAAAAAAATGGTATAGTTACAGGGCAGTTGTAAATAATGGAAAATAATAAATTACCTAATTCTGCAATTGATTCAACAAAAGCTATTTCATACCAATTGCTTATTGCTTTAGATATAGCATATTCTCTAGATCAAGACCAAAAGCTCTGGATAGAAAAATACGGTGATGTAACAATATCTCATGATTCACAAATAGAGGTAAAACATCTAGCAAAACCTTTATCCGATAATAACATTGCTTTTTGGAATACCATAAAAAACTGGTTAGATCAACGTTTTGAACATCATTATTATAAATCGCTAGTATTAAGTACAACTCAAAGTATAGGCTTAAAGAGTATTTTTAATCAATGGGAATCATCAAATGTCGAAAAAAGATATTCTGATTTATACGAGCTTTGGATTTCGGCTGAAAAAAGATTTCAACAAAAACAAGTTAAAAAACCGCACTATAAACCCAGTGAAATATTAGCTATTCAACGAGAAATATTTAATGAAAAAGATGCTGAATTAAGAGAGATTATCCCTAAAATAGTTATTGTTTCTGATGCTCCTAATTATGAAAAAAAATGGTCAGAAATGGTAAGGAAATATGCAAGAGGAATACCATCAGAAAATCAACAATTATTTATTCAAGCATTAATCGGTTTTCTAATATCCGCCCAAGTACAAGATGGTTGGGAAATAACGAACAGCCAATTCACCGAAGAAGTTCGAAAAATAAACTCTTTATATCAAAATGGGCAACATATATTTCCTAAAATAAAAAAATCAGCAGATTTAGATCATACAAAATACGTAGATAAATTATTTATAAAAAAAATTAATGAAATATCTCACCACGAAGTTCTTACAGAGGCAATTAATGACTATCTATATGCTAATGCAATAATTTGGAAGGAGTTGAAAGGGCTTCAGAAAAGTTATGAGTATTATTTAGAATATCAGAACCAATTAAAAAGAAAACATAATTCAAAGTATAGAGAAAAATGCGCTGAATTAAAATTAAATGCTGATCATGATATAGTTATCTCTTCCCAATGCTTTTATGATCACTTAATGGGTGAAGATCCTCAGTTGTTATGTCCATATACAAACACACCGAGTGATTTCAGGAATGGCGTATATCATATTCTAGCTGATGACGATAATGATAATATTCACTGGAAGCTAAGAAGATGAAAAAAGATAGAATATATTACTATATCACCTTAACAAGAAGCCCAATTATCTTAGCTCCTGTAGTTGGGGCATTTTATAAAGCATTACCAAATAGCCCTAAAAATATTTTACTTAGTTATTTAGTCCTACCTTTGGTTTTATATCCACCATCTCAAAAATTTTTATCAAAAGCTCGCTCTACTAGTAATTTAAGAACATTTTGCAATTACCAAGATAATATTCTTGGTTTATACCAGAGAGTAAATGAATTTAAAACAACGACAAATCAGATTGTGAATGATTTAATCAGTAAGCAATATTTAAAACTTTGTGATGATTTATCGATTGAATATTGTAAAGATGATTCGATGCCATCAAAACTTGAAGTAGAAATAAAATCAGCTCAAAATCTAGCTTCAATAATCTTCAAATCCCATGATATACCCAGTATATATAGACAACTTGGAATAGTTAAACTATGAAATGTTATATAAAACTTATTGCAGTATTAGATAATAATGAAAATAGTCATTTTGTTAAATTAACTCCTGGATTAAATATTATTACAGGTAGCTCATCAACCGGTAAAAGTGCCCTTATAGAAATTTTTGATTATTGCTTTGGTAGTAGTGATTATACGGTGCCTACTGGTATTATTACTGATAATGCAGCAATGTATTATGTTGTATTGCAATTTTGTGACTATATACTAGTTTTAGCTAGAAGACCTGAATCAAAACATTGTTTTATAAAGGAATTAACTAATGTAGAAGAGATAGAATCATTAACTAACATCAAATCTAACTTTTTTGATGAAAATTTTTTCTATCCCTTGAAAGATTTTAAAATCAGATTAAATAGACACTTTGATATTGATTTTACTAGTGTGGATGAAGATCTAGCAAAAGTTGAATACTTAAATAAAAAAAGTGCTACCCCATCAAGTCGTAGTTTTATGTCATTTTGTTTACAACATCAAAACTTAATCGCAAACAAGCATGCTATTTTTTATCGTTTTGATCAAAAGGAAAAAAGAGAACAAGCTATAGAACATTTCAAAATTTTTATGGGTATTGTTGATCAAGACTATTTTTATAAAAAGCAAAAGATAAGCCAACTTGATGAATTAATAAAAACAAAAGAAAAATTATTAAGAAGAGAAGTAAATAATGAATTTGGTATAAAAGCTAAATTAAAGCAAATTCTAAATGATTACCATACACTAACAGGGACTGACTTATTAAAAACTGAAATTGATGAAATCTATAATAAACCAGAAAAAGTATTACAATTATTAAAACAAAACACTGTAAAAATAGATCTAACAAATTCTGATTATGAAATTAGAAAAAAAGAACTAGATGGAGCATATAGTCAATGCTTTGCTCAAAAAAGAGAATTGATAAATAAAAAAAATACAATTGATTCTTCTATTAATTATGTAATTGATTTTACTAAAAATTTATCATCAATAAATCTTATTCAAGATGTTGGTATACAAATATGCCAATGCCCATTTTGTCAATCTGAAATAAACCCAATGCTTTCTGAAGCACATAAATTAACTGATGCTATCAATTGGCTAAACAAAGAGTTACAAGCAACACCTTATCTAGCTAAGTCCCTAAGTGAAGAAAAGAATCTAATAGAAAAGGAAATAAAAAATAAAAATATTGAATTTAAAGAAATAGAAACTAATTTAAAAAAATTAGCTGAACAAACTGAAAATTTGCAAAATAAGACACCAATTTCACAATTAGCAGAAGAACTTAAATTACGATTTAAAATTATGCTAGAAGATATGGAGTCAAAAAATAAAATGGATATGCAAAAGGAGATTGAAAATCTTAAAACTGAACGAGATAAATTAGAAAAAGCAATTGATCAAGAATATAAACTTAAAAGAACTTTAAACAATTTACAGAATAAAATTAATAATATGATGAATCAAATAGGTGAAAACTTTGATTTTGAAAAATCATATTGCCCCATCAACTTACATTTTAAACTAGAATCTTTTGATTTATATCATAAAGATAAGAAAAGAGGTGAAACATATCTGCGTTCTATGGGGAGTGGTGCTAATTGGCTTTATTCCCATTTATCTTTGTTTTTATCCTTACATTCCTTATTTGCTACCAATAAAAAATGTAAAATTCCCCCTATTTTATTTTTAGATCAACCAACACAAGTGTATTTTCCTAATTTTCAAGATGATGATGCAGAAAACTTTAATCCTGAAAATTTAGTATCAAAAATGAAAAGAGATAAAATAAAGGATGATTTATCTTCCGTAAAAAATATATTCAAAGAACTCATTACATTTTGCGAAAATCATAAAGACGACAATGGCGATATTTTAATTCAAATTATTGTCACTGATCATGTAGATAATTTAGGTGTTTTAAACAATAATAATGGTGCCAAAAATGAATTAAGTGAGAAAGAGCAAAACTTACAAAACAAAATTTATAATTATAACAATTATGTTAGAGCTCGTTGGCGAAAACAAAATGATGGTTTCATAAATTAAAAAAATAAATTTGAATTACAAACTAGTTTATAAAACTCAAATTAACAACATAAAGAATGCGAGCTAGCTCGCATTTTTGATCGTTCTTTATTCTTTAACTTTAACTGTTTTATTTTTAATAACCTTTAGAACTTCTATAACATCAATATTTAAAATTGAGGCTATTTGTTCTGTTGGTATTTCTTTTTCACTTAAAAAGTGAATTGCAGAAGCAATCTTTTGTTCGGCTTTTTCTCGACGAGCTTTCTCTGCTTTTGCTTTCTGCTGAGCTGTTTTGGTCTTATCCCTCTCAACCGCCAATTTCTCTTTCGCAATTTGCTTTTCTTGTTTACGAATGCGTTCAACCACTTGGTAAGTCGGAACATATTTCAGGCTTTGTTCAAGTTCTGCCATAAGTTTGATGCTGCGAAAGCTGATATAGGTTTTTGGGGTGATAATTAAGTGGTCGGTAAGCTCGATATTTAAAATATGGGCAACTTGAATTAAGTGGTCGGTGATATCTTTATCCGCCTCTGAGGGGATCAGCGATCCTGACGGGTGGTTATGCACCAAAATCACGCGAGAGGCGTTTTTCATCACAGCAACGCGAAACACGTTCATTGGCTCAATGTTCACCGATTTATACGATCCAAGCGCAATTAGTTCAATATACAGGATATAACCCGCTTGATTCATACCAATAATCCAAAGATGTTCCTTTTCTTGGTCGATCTTGTTTTCACGCAATAACACACGCTGCATAATACTGTACACATCGTCCGTGCTTTCAATATAGCGTTTGTCATGTTTAGTTAGTTTAATATCCATCTTATCGCCTTGTAAAATCACACGAAAAATAATATAGCATATTCTGTTTATGCTGGGCAGTTGTTAATCAAATAATTCCACCTGTTCACTTTTTAGGTTATATTATTTGTAAAAAATATTCAGGAGTCTATACCGTTTCAATCATAACTCATTATGTTCAATGATTTTTTAATGATAATAGGCAAAAGGCTTTAAAAGCGTTAAAAATTCAGATATAAAGTAAAATAAATAACCTAAAGGAATAGTTGCAATGCAAAACCGCATAAAACAAAAGTTAGCAGAATTAGCACAACAACATAATATCCATATACTTTACGCCTGTGAATCAGGTAGTCGGGCGTGGGGGTTTCCATCGCCGAATAGTGATTATGATGTGCGTTTTATTTATGTGCATCGGTTTGAGAAATACTTAGCCATTGATAATCCTGCTTCACATTTAACTTTTCCTATTGATGATGAGCTGGATTTGCATGGTTGGGATTTAAAAAAGACTTTACAATTGATCCGTAAATCGAATACTACCCCGTTTGAATGGTTGCAATCACCCATTATTTATCAACAAAATGCACCAATTGCTAACCAATTATGGCAACTTTGTGCTGATTTTTTTAATGCTCGTGGCAATATTCATCACTATTTAGGGATTGCTAAAAGCGCCTTACAAAGCAGTGAAGGGCAGCAGATCGGTGTCAAAAAACTGTTTTATGTATTAAGACCATTATTATGTGCCAAATGGTGTTTAGAAAAACAGCAAATCGCCCCCATGGCCATTACGCCATTATTGACACTATTACCTAATGAGTTAAGCCAGCAAATCAATGATATTATTGCCTTAAAAGCAACCATGACTGAATCAACGCCTATCACTATCGATCCAGAAATCTTATTGTTTATTGAACAATCCATGAGTGAGATTAGCGAAAGCGTACAAACTATTGCTGAACAACATTTTAAATCTGATAAGTTAGATCACTTTTTTATACAAACATTGATGAGCTTAAAATAAGACAGGAATACAAGATGACAATCGACGATTTAAAAGCACAAAACTTAATCTTATTTGAAGTCATCAGCGGTAGCCGTGCATTTGGTTTAGCCACTGAAACATCAGATACCGATATCAAAGGCGTTTTTTATCTACCTAAAGATAAATTCTATGGAATTGATTATATTCCACAAATTAGTAATGAAACCAATGATATTGTTTATTATGAATTAGGGCGATTTGTGGAGCTGTTACTGAAAAACAACCCGAATATTTTAGAAGTGTTAGCCTCGGATCCAAGCTGTATTGTTTATCAGCATCCAATAATGCAGCATTTGACACTCGATCTGTTTTTATCCAAACAGACCAAGCAGACCTTTGCCCACTATGCCATGTCGCAAATAAAAAAAGCCAAAGGATTAAATAAGAAGATTAATAACCCCGTTGCCGTAACACGTAAAACCGTGCTGGATTTTTGCTATATTATTGAAGATCAGCGGGCTTATCCATTAAATGATTGGCTAGCTGAGCATGGTTTTAAACAACATTTATGTGGATTGGTGAATGTGCGACATGGGCGGGATTTGTATGCCCTGTTTTACGATCCATTGGGCAGTTGTGGTTATCATGGCATAGTACAGCAGCAAGATTCGACCGAGCTTTGTTTATCTTCCGTAAAAATAGATACCCCTGTGACAGCTTATTTAAGTTTTAATCGTGATGGTTTTTCATCGCATTGCCGTGATTATAAAGCCTATTGGCAATGGGTCGAAAAGCGTAATGAACAGCGTTATCAAAGTAATATTAAAAGTGGCAATGATTTTGATGCAAAAAATATGATGCATACTATTCGCTTATTGCAAGTGGCGCATGAAATTATGACACAAGGCACAATAACCAATAAACGAGCTAATCGCGATGAGCTGCTTGCAATTAAAAATGGTCAATTAAGTTATGATGAGATTATGCATATCGCAGAAACATTGTTAAGCAAAATTGAAACCGCATCAATCACTTCACTATTGCCAGAAGTGCCTAATTTTACAAAAGCGATTGCGCAGTTGGTAAAAATGCGTGAATGTTTATATAACCATTAGTGATATCACTCGATAATAATGGTTCTTGATCGAATCATAAAAAATTAGAAATAACGCAATTGGTTATTTCTAATGTATATCATTTTGTTGATAGTATTTTACTTCCTAAGCTAACCTAATTTGGATATTAAATTATTTTAATTCCGCTTTTTTGGTTTCTTTTCTTTCTTTTAGCGCTTTTAATTCAAATTCCCAAACCTGCCAAAAATCCATGTTTGTTGGTTCTAAAATATTCATTTCGTGATTAAATTTTACAATATCACCACTTTCGTTAACACAATACATATCGGCATCATTAATAATTTTCAAAATTGGGATTGCTTTAAGCCCTGTTTCCTGCATAAATTGATGAGCAACCAAATCAAGCCTCATCCAATCAGCACTTAATTTAGAAGCCGTATAAGTATGAAAACCATATAAAAATGTCCAAAAAGGTCCTACATCCATTGCGTGTGGACGACGCCAGATCTCTTCTTTTACTTCAATATAAATACCTCTATAGGGGAGAGTATCACAATCTTCAGCAAGTAAATGAGCAACATATTCATCAGGAAACTTCATTGCTAAACTATTTTCAATATCGCGGATATCTTGCAACGCTGTTTTATCTTCAGCCATTGGAAAAACACTATAATCTCTGTCTAAATACTGGTTCATTAATAAAATTGTTTTGTCTTCCATCATCATGCCTCTTTAATTTTTTAGATTTATCCATTTTTTAAACAAAATATTATAACTTTTAGGCTAATTTTTAAAAGATATTTTAATCAAATCGAACAACCATTTGGCACTAACAATGGGTAATTATCGTACATAAAAATAGGCAACCTTTTATGGATTGCCCATGCCACTTGCTTAATCCGCTTGTTGTAACCAATATATAGCTTCATAAGGTCTTAACCTTATTTCAGCACCTAGCGGTGAGTTATCTTGGTAATTACTCAATAATTGCTGCCAATTTTGGTATTGTAACGATTTGGGTAATGACCAAGTTTGCGTTTTATCGGTTAAATTGGTGATCACCAGTAATTGTTGGTTATTCCAATGACGACGATAACACCAATAATCGGCAATATCTGCCGTTAGATCTTGATAATCGCCAAAAATAAAGAGCGGATATTCTTTGCGTAATTTTATTAGGGTTTGATAGCAATAAAATACCGAATCAGGATCATCTTGCGCCACCTTGACATTAATTTGCGGATAATTGTTAGCAACTTCAATCCATGGCTTACCTTGTGTAAAGCCCGCATTGGCAGAACTATCCCATTGCATGGGCGTTCGGCTGTTGTCTCTGGATTTACTGGCTAAAATAGCTAAGATTTCCTGTTTTGCCATGCCTTGCGCAAGTTTTTCGTGATAGATATTAAGGCTTTCTACATCGCGATACTGAGTAATATCAGTAAAATGGGGATTAGTCATCCCAATTTCTTCGCCTTGATAAAGATAGGGAGTGCCTTGTAAACCATACAGTAGCATCGCTAACATTTTAGCAGATTGTGTATGATATTGGTTTTCATTGCCAAGGCGCGAGACAATGCGCGGTTGATCATGATTACACCAAAAAATTGCATTCCACGCCTTACCCTGCATACCCGTTTGCCAATAACCGATAATTTTTTTAAGTTCGATTAAATCTGGTTTGGCTAAACACCACTTATTCCCATTAGGATAATCAACTTTGAGATGATGAAAATTAAAGGTCATGGTCAACTCTTTGCCGTCTAAATTGGCATATTTTTGGCAGTTTGCTAATGTGGTAGATGACATTTCACCGACTGTTTGGAGTTGATTAGGTTGAAATACCTCACGGCTGATCTCTTGTAAAAACTCATGAATGCGAGGTCCATCGGTATAAAATCTTCGCCCATCGCCCTTGCCATCATCTGGAAAATCTTGCTGTTTTGATACTAAATTAATCACATCCAGTCTCAGAGCATCTACCCCTTTATCGGCCCAAAATTGACACACTTTTTTGATTTCATTGCGAACGGTTGGGTTTTCCCAGTTAAGATCAGCTTGCTCTTTAGCAAATAAATGCAAATAGTACTGCCCTGATGGTTGATGCCATTGCCAAGCTTTACCACCAAATTTCGATACCCAATTATTAGGCTCGTGCCCGTCTGCATTGGCATCTTTCCAAATATAAAAGGAGCGATACGTACTGTTTTTATCTAAAGCGGCTTTAAACCAAGGATGTTCGGTTGAAGTGTGATTAAACACCATATCCATCATAATTCGCATCCCTCGCTGGTGCGCTTGTTTAACCAGTAATTCAAAGTCTGTCATTGAGCCATAGCTTGGATTAATATCATAATAATCAGACACATCATAACCGTTATCGATTTGTGGTGATGGATAGATTGGCGTTAACCAAATTGCACTAATCCCCAGCGTTTGCAAATAATCTAAGCGCCGAATAATACCTTGCAAATCACCCGTTGGGCTTGTGCCACTAGCTTGAAAGCTTTTGACATAAATTTGGTAGATAGTGCCATTTTGCCACCAAGGAATATTGATTTTGTTCATTGTGTACTCTTTTGTTAATCAGTTGAAAACTGCCATTTGATTAATATAAATGGCAAGCTGTTACCACATATGGCTTAATGAATATTTAACGTGCCCTTTTTTAGTTTTATTTTATAAACTAGTGCGGTTAAGGTGATTGGTACTACTATCGCAACCAACATAGCGACAGCATAAATCGTCCAATATATCGGCTTAATAGTTAAAATTCCTGGTAATCCCCCCACGCCAATTCCGTTAGATAGCACACCCGCTAAGCCACAAATTAATCCCGCTAACGCCGAACCAATCATCGCACACAACATCGGGAACTTATAGCGTAAATTGATGCCATACATGGCAGGCTCGGTCACCCCTAAATAAGCCGATATCGCCGCTGGTACTGACACTTCACGTTCATTTTGTTTTCGACTAACCCAAATAATGCCCACCACCGCCGAGGCTTGCGCAATATTGGATAGGGCGATAATAGGCCAGATTGGCGTTCCCCCCATACTATTGGTCATCTGTAAATCAATTGCGAGTGTCGTATGATGAATGCCAGTAATCACCAATGGTGAATAGATAAAACCAAAAATAGCCGCCCCAATAAAGGCATAATTTCCCGTCATTAAATATTTAACAATATCAGCTATGCCATTGCCTAACATTCGCCCCGCTGGACCTAAAATAAAATGGGCTAAAAAGACCGAAGTGAGTAACGCAACAATAGGTACAATCACTAAATTTAAATAATCAGGAACGATTTTTCGTAAATGAGTTTCGATCCAGCCAAGAGCCAGTCCTGCAAAAATCGACGGAATCACTTGTGCTTGATAGCCAACTTTAGCAATCGTAAACCAGCCAAAATCCCACACTTCGGGTATTTTGCTACCAAGATCATAGGCATTCATTAACTGAGGGGAAACCAACGTAATGCCAAGCACAATACCGAGCACTGGCGAACCGCCCATTTTTTTAGTAGTTGACCAGCAAATGGCAACCGGTAAAAAGTGAAAAATCGCCTCGCACGGCAGCCAAAGCAGACTATAAATCGGCACTAACCAAGAATAGCTATCAGTAAGTGGCTTGTTATCAATAAATGGCATATCACCAATCACATTACGTAATCCCAGCAATAATCCACCTGCGATTAAAGCTGGCAATAGGGGGATAAAGATTTCGGCTAAATTGGAAATCAGCCTTTCAAAAATCGACATATTCTGCTTGGCTGCGGCTTTGGTCTGCTCTTTGCTTGCCTCAGTAAGATTTAATTGTTGGATGAGTACTTTGTAATAACGATCAACATTGGTACCAATAATCACCTGAAACTGCCCAGCATTTATAAAGCATCCTTTGACAAAGGGTAATGCTTCTATAGCGTCAATCTTGGCTGCCTTGGGATCAACCAGTGCAAACCTTAACCTTGTCAAACAGTGGGTGACACTGGCAATATTTTTACTGCCACCAACAAAATCGATTAGTTGCTCGATTGATTCTGTGGTTATGTTTAAATCTGTAGCCATAATAACATCCCCTTTTTCCGGTAAAAACTCAGCCGACATCATTTTATTTTTATCAATAATCTGGCTATTTTTTGATTGAAATTAAGCATAGATTGAATTGCTAAATTAATAAATGGGAACGTTCCCTTTTTTGTGATTAATATCACAGATTAGGGTGAAATAAGCACAAATTAAATAGTTATGGCTGAAACTAGCTTATTAAACGGCAAGGAACTGTGATGCAGTTAAGCTCAAGATGATTTTGTAACAGATTCAGTAACGCTTGCGCTGCATAGCGACCTGCTTGATCAAAACCGAGCTCAACCGCACATGTCTTTGGGAAAAGAAAACTCAGCAGCTCACTATTACCAATGCTGGCAACGGTAATATCATCAAGCTGTTTTTCGTGTAAATATTTATTTAATCCTAAGGCGATGCTATCGGTTGCGCAAACAATCGCTGATGGATTTTTCACTAACACCAACTCGGCAAGCTCATAACCGGAACGATAACTTAATTGCCCTAAAACCGCATTCGGGGTAAGTTGATATTGCTGGCAAAAATCCACATAGGCTTGATAACGCAGCGCGCCAGTGGTTTGGTCTTGTTGCTCAACACCGATATAGCCAATTTTTTGATGTTGTTGCGATTGATATAAATGAGCAAGTAACATGTTTACCGCACCCACATCATCATAACAAATACAATTGTGTGCGGGAAGTTTTCTTGCGATCACCACGCTTTTATCCCGCCAGACGGATAATAACGACTGCTCAAGCCCAGTAAAAGCAAAGATAATAACGCCATCAGCTTGCTTGTCTTTGAGCATGGATAGATGTTCGTTA
Source organism: Gilliamella sp. X-60 (assembly GCF_057063585.1). Taxonomy (NCBI): domain Bacteria; kingdom Pseudomonadati; phylum Pseudomonadota; class Gammaproteobacteria; order Orbales; family Orbaceae; genus Gilliamella; species Gilliamella sp. X-60. The sequence continues at coordinate 27,587 of NZ_JBXSQJ010000027.1, forward strand.
ACTTTGGTGGTACTAAATTGACTCTCCATAATGATCGGATCATAACCATGCTGGTAAAAAATAGGCAACATGCTTTGCACCGCTTGGTTTTCAGACAGTGAATCAAGCCGAGTGACAATAATACCAATAACTTTATTCCCATAGCCACGCATGGCTCTAGCCGATTTCGACGGGGTAAATTGATGCTGTTCAATGATTGCCATTACATTGGCACGGGTACTTGCTTTCACCATCGGATCATGATTAATCACCCGTGAAACCGTCGATTTACTCACCCCACAAAGCTTGGCAATATCTTTAATGGTTAAGTGATTTGAAGATCTGCTCATCATAAATTAGCCAACAAAAATCAATAAAATCATACTAAGCTATTTTAGAAAAAATAGCGATTTCAGATTGTTTATGTTGAAAAGTATTTATTTTGATTTTTTATTAAAAACAGTAAGGTTATTATTGTTCTTTTATCATCTTTGATACAATCATCAAAATTAATAAAACGGATTGATTAAATGTTCACGATAAAAACGCATAATGATGCAAAATCTGAAATTCTAGATTTACCTGTGGAATTGCAAGGTCGAACTATTAAATTGATTGAAAAGCTGGAAAAATTTGGCCTAATGCAGTAAGTCTTTAGGAAGTGGATAATTTGAATTACGAGGATTAGAGCGCAATAACATGGCTCAAACTATTTATGCATATCAAAAAGCGAAAACCATTTTTATTTTACATGCATTTGTTAAAAAAACACAAAAATGCCAGTTGTTTGTGCGCTAAAAATCGCGCATACAAAACTAAAAGAGATGATTGATGATGAATAAAAAACACAGTACAACGTTTAGTGAAATAAAAAATATCGCGCTTGCTGATCCGGTGGTGCGCGCTGCGTATGATGATGCAGAAGATGAGTGGAAATTGCGTGAATTTTTGCTGAAAGCACGGAAAAAAGCTAAACTATCTCAAACTGAGCTAGCGAAACGTTTAGATATTGAACCATAGAACATAAAAGAATTGAACGTGCACCACTCAATACAAATATAAAAATGATTTTAAAATATTTAAACGTGTGTAATACAAAGATAGATTAGTATAGCTAACCAATAACTAAAATCAAAATAAGATTTAATATAACATTGACCATTTAACCACTGATATTAAAATAACTTTATTTAACTAAATTTTGATAAGCGCTATTCGATACAATCATTTTTTGTAATAATATGAAATAATTGAAATGATGATTTTAAAAGGAAAAAAATAAAGGTGTCATACAAATTTTTATGCAGTTCACTGCTCATTTTGGGTTTCTCAGGATATGCATTAGCGACCGAAACAAATAATACAATTGAAGCACAATTTAAAGCGGCTTTATTATGCAAGGTTGCTCCAATTGATGGTCGTGATGCAAAAGTGGTTAAGCAACTTAACCAACAAAACATTACCGTAAAAAACTTAGAAGATGATGGGCTGATTAATTTAGAGTATCACTTTTCCAAACCGCTGGAAATAATGAATACGACTATATCGCAAATTAAATACCAAGGCGATAGCGGTTCATATTTTTATGCTGTTGCCAAAGGTGATATAGATACATTTGCCAAAGCAATGGGGGCAATCCCAATCCCTGCCCATTTAAAAGAAGAAATGTCTTGGGGTGATATAGGACAATATTATCAATATACAGCCCCAATCACAGAAGAAAATCATTTTCCGAGTATCATGCTTATCGGTCGTGACAAAAATGCCAACTCAGATGAGTTTTATTTTGGCTGTGAAGCATTTGACGGCTAATTATGATTGATTGACGAATGAGGAAAAGGTTACTCATCCGCTTTTAATTTGTTGTAAGCCTTTCCCCACGCTAACATGGCATCATGCACTTGTTTTAGACTTTGTCCAACCTCGGTTAACGTATATTCAACTCTTGGCGGAACCTCGGCATACACTTTACGAGTTAATAACCCATTTTTTTCCATAGCACGCAGGTGCTGAGTTAAGACTTTTTGCGAGATGCCGGTCAGCGATTTTTTTAGTTCACCAAAGCGCTTGGTTCCTGTAAGCAGGTCTCGCACAATTAAGACTTTCCACTTATCACCTATTAACATTAATGTTATTTCAACAGGGCAAATAGGCAAATCATTATTTAATTTAATCATTAATGCTTAAAATTCAACAATAGTTTCAAAAAAGTTACTATAGCACTATTTGGTACCTACTTTACAGTAGAAACGTTAAAGACTAATCTAAAACCATTCTTATATCATGTTAATCCTTAAACAATTAAAAGGAGTAAAGTATGAAAATTGCAGTCATTGGCGCCAGTGGTAAAACAGGGCAACTTTTAGTAAAAGAGGCGATTTCACGAGGACATGACGTTACCGCAATAGTGCGTAAAGCAAGTCAACAGCTCGATCCCAAAGCAACCGTGATGATTAAAGATCTATTCGAATTAACCTATACTGATTTAAAACCCTTTGATGTGATTATCGATGCATTTGGTACTTGGGCACTGGAATCACTGCCGTTACATCAAACCAGTTTAAAACATTTAACGGATATATTAAGTGGTAAAACAAATCGCCTATTAGTGGTTGGGGGAGCAGGCAGTTTATATGTTAATCCACAGCATTCACTACGTTTGGTTGATTCACCTGATTTTCCTGAGGCATTTAAACCATTAGCCACTAATATGGCCAAAGCACTTGATGCGCTTAGAACGTGCGATGATGTGCAATGGACTTATTTAAGCCCAGCCATTGAGTTTAACGCTGACGGGGAAAGAACTGGACATTATATTTTGGGCGGTGAAGAGGTGTTATTTAACAGCCAAGGAAAAAGCCAAATCAGTTATGCCGATTATGCCATTGCCATGATTGATGAGGCAGAAAAAGCGAAGCATATTAAGCAACGTTTTACCGTTGCAACTGAATAAGGTTGCTAAAGTTTTGTAACCAAACTTGTTTGGACAGAATAAGCACCGATTTTCCATAATAACGAACACAATATCCCGACACATTTTTCAACACGCTTCAAGGCTTATTATTTTAGGAACGAGTTGGATCTGACTTGGGATATTTTTGAATTTTAGTGAAAAAATGTATTTAGCGGCAACGTATTAACCAAGGGTGGTGAATAGCCAAAGTCAAAAATCTTGTCAAAAAGTTTCAGGTAACTATACGTTTAAGTATAAAAACTATTTTTTAGGCAAAAAATAGACCTAAAAAAAGCAAATATTTATCATCTTTTTTAATGAATAAATTTAGATTACGTTTTTAGAGCCTCTCTCACTTGCATCAAAACTTCACCAAGTAGATTTTTGCCGCGCCATTTAGTCATATTAAATCTCATTTCGTCATCAATGCTTAAACCAATTCCCCAGATCTTGTCATAAGGGCTTGCTTCGGCTAACACTTTATCTTTGGTGGATAATAGATATTGTTTAAGCTCATCATTTTGCGAAAACTTGGCATAATTACCGGCAAAAACAATCTCTTTTTTATGCTGGTTCCAGATATTTTCATCAAAATGACGTACAGCTTGCCCCAACTTTTTTTGCATTTTAGATGACGGGATAGATAAAATGGCGTTGGCACTGTCGATATCTTTAAATAACAACGCTTTAGAATACATCATCCACTGTTCTGCACTAGTAAATTGAATATTATCAATAATAAAATGGCAAGGATACCACTGAGACAAATAATGATCAGGGCTAAAAAAGAAAATCATTTTCTTCTTTCCGACGTGTTTCATCGATTAGAATCGCTCCTTTTACAAAATAGGTAACCTAAAAATAAATCAACTGACCAATACAATCTAGCTGTTGATAAAAGTGATAAAGATTGTATTGGTTTTATCACATTATTGCCAATTTTAAACAACAGGCATGGTCATCTTAGCCATAATATCTGTTTCTGTTCTATTTGATAGGAATATCAACACCCATTTATTTAGCTAGGATTTGCAACTAATTACCGCTAAAATACCACGCAAATTCTGCTGGCAATCGGTTAAATAAAAAATAAACCAATGATACTTTATATATAATTAATCTAATCAAAATATAGCAGATTTGTTAATTAAAACCGCGATAGTTGTTTTCGTATTGTTAATCATGAAAAATTTATGGCAGGTAATTTTATGGAAAATAGGGTTTATTATGGAGAGTATACTTTAAAACATTGGATTGAATTAATCTTGAATAAAAATATTGTTTTACCTGATTATCAACGACATTTTGTTTGGAGTGATGAAAAAGTAAAAACATTAATACAAACTTTTTCAGATAAACAATTTATACCTCCTGTAACAATCGGCGCTTTTAAAATCGATGGTAAAAATGATAATTTAATTCTTGATGGACAACAACGCTTAACAAGTATTTTATTAGCTTATTTAGGTCTATATCCAAATAAAGACAAATATTCTAAGCCGTTAGAATCATATGTTAGTGAAAATGATGATGAAGATGATGATGAAGATCCATGTATATGTGAATGGACTTTTAGAGAGCTTACAAAAAAAGGCAGCAATAGAGATGATTTAATTAAGAAGATAAATATAAATAATGCAGAAAATGCAGAATATAAATCGCTAGATTTCAATCTGGACGATGAATTTTTTGAAAAAAATTTTTTGGGTTTTTCTTATTTAGTTCCTGATATATCGTATGATGCTAAAATCCAACAAAAATACTATTCTTCCGTTTTTAGAAATATCAATATTCAAGGTCAAACACTGTTACCCCAAGAAAGCCGAGCCTCATTATATTTTTTGGATAAAGAATTAACAAATTTTTTTACACCAGATTTTTGTCAAAAAATAACGGTAAAAAACGTTGGTAATAAGGCTAAATTCGATTTTGTTAGATATTTATCTCTTCTTTCGCATTATTTTAAAAGTCAAAATAGAAACATAGTTGCACGTAGCTATAAATCTAAAATGGAGCAATATTATGAACAATATATCTATTGTGTAGTTAATGATGAAGAATCAAAATTATTCGGCAAATTTTCAGAAATTTTTCCTAATAAAGAATATAGTTCACGTTTTAAACTATTAAAACAAACAATAAATAATCTCAAAATCCCTAATGAATATAGTTCGATTATTGATCTAGATGTATATTTTTTTGGTCTAATATATCAAATCATCTTTAATAAAAATGAAATACCTATCATAGATAATACTAAAATAAAATTTAAAGATGGCGATTCAATAAAATATATTGAAATTGATGAATTTAAAACAAAACTAGATGAGAAGATTAATACTTTTAAAAAAGGTGCTCATAAAAAATCACCTAGCAACCTACAACATTTAAGAAAACGTATGGAACAATCAATACAATTATATGAAAAAATTATAGATAATGAAAAAGCATAAAAATTTTATTTTAACTCCTATTACAAGCAATTTAGAAATTGCAGTGACTTCCTGCTCAGGTATCGGTAATGGTATTGAAACTTTTCCCCTATGTGACTACATAATGCAATCAATTTTCCTCAAAATGACTGGATTTCAAGAACAAAAAATGAAGTGTATTTGTTGGGATTTAGCAACAGAGGATTACGATTATCGATATCAGAAATTTAGAAATGGTTTAGGAGAATGTTCTCAATATAAAGACAAAAATAATATATATACAGAACTTGTTGAACAAATTAAAAAACATGATCCAAGCTTTGAGCATTTTTCTGACGAGGAAAGAGAAAAAATATTAAAAGATACAACACTCGAAATACATAATATTTTCAAAAATACTAATTTGTTTTACTGGAGCACAAAAAAATATTATGAATTTGAAGATTTTTGGGAGACTATTACAATAGATCATTTTGCTAAAGGTACTTTATTTTTAGCTGAAAATAAAAATAACTTTTTAAAAGAAAAAATATATGAAAAACATCTATATCGTCATAGAAATAGATGTGCTCATAATATATTGTGTGTTCAACAACACTTGCCATCATTAAAAACACTTGTTGATAATGATTATAAATATGAAAATTATTTTATATGGTTTGCCACACTATCTCTTATAGATAATATTTTTATTAATTTGTACAAGAAATATTTAGATTTATATAATAAAAATTAATGTTTTTATGTAAAATCATAATAGCTATTGGAAAGTTTCTATTTTTAAACCGCTAGGTTTTATATACCTTTTAGCTTTAATGAAAGACTAAAGTTATTGTTAAAAATTTTTATGTCACTTTGTGTTTATGTAAAAAAATAGTACATATTTACTCAATAGTGTTTAAAAATGGCGCGATTGCGTTAAATAGGTATTGCTTTATTATTTAATTACTATAATATGGTCACCTCTTTGACGCGGGGTGGAGCAGCTTGGTAGCTCGTCGGGCTCATAACCCGAAGGTCGTTGGTTCAAATCCAGCCCCCGCAACCAATTCCTATAAATCCTTGATATATCCTTTTTTTCTAAATCACTATTTTGTTTTTGGCACAGCTAATAATGTTGCAACAGCTTCGCTAATGCGTCTGGCTATGTAGCTATTGTTCATGGTGTACAAATGAATGCCATCTACATTTTGTGAAACTAAATCAACAATCTGATCGATGGCATAAGCAATGCCCGCATCACGAAATGCATCGGGATGATGTTCATATTTTTCCATCATTTGTTTGAATTTTTTCGGTAGATTCACGCCACACATCGATACCATGCGCTCAATTTGGTTTTTATTAGTCACTGGCATAATGCCAGCTTCGATCGGCACATTAATGCCCATATCGTGTGCTTTATCTAAAAATGCATAAAAATAGTCATTATCAAAAAATAGCTGTGAAATAAGTTGATCAGTACCGGCATTGACCTTTTCTTTTAAGTGGATCAGATCTTGTTTTAGGGTTGATGCTTCAAGATGACATTCTGGATAACATGCACCAATCACGTTAAAATCACCGTTTTCTTTAATAAATGTTACCAGTTCGCTGGCGTATCGAAAATCATCTTTGGGCGGTACATTCGGGCTGATGTCACCACGCAAAGCAAGCACATTATCAATCCCTGCACATTTAAGATCGTGAAGGATTTTTTGCATCTCAGCTTTGTCAAAATTAATGCCAGGTAAATGAGCAACACTTTCGATGCCATAAGTATGTTTGACTGAATGGGCAATATCAATGGTGGTTTGCCCATTTAAGCTACCACCAGCACCATAAGTGACACTAATAAAATCAGGTTTAAAATAACCAAGCTCTCGTAGTGTGCTGTAAATGGTTTCTAAAGGTGATGTTTTTTTAGGGGGAAAAACTTCAAAAGAGAACACCGTTTTTTTATTAAATAATAGATTTGTTTTCATTTTTATCATCCATTCGTTATATCACTTATTTTCCTTATTGACATTTCCGCCGCCAAAATAGGCAGCGGAATTGTCAGGCTCGTAAAGTACGATGTCTTAGTAAATAAACTCAGTTCTTTGTAAAAATAGTGCTTAATTCAGTGTTTTCCTTACTGCTAATGTAGCCTCAACAAGATGTTGTAAGCTTTCAACCACTTCTTTTTCTCCGCGCGTTTTTAAACCACAGTCTGGATTAATCCATAATTTTTGTTTATCAATCTTCGCCAGTAACTTTTCGATCGTTGCTTTAATTTCAGCAACAGGCGGAACACGTGGCGAATGGATATCGTAAACACCTGGTCCAACTTCGGTTTTAAAATTATTGGCATTGAGCACATCAATTAATTGCAGATTAGAGCGAGAAGCTTCAAATGAAATCACATCGGCATCCATTGCATCAATATCTTTAATAATGTCAGCAAATTCGCTATAACACATATGTGTATGAATTTGGGTATCGGCTTGGACTTTGCTGTGTACTAATCTAAATGCCGGAATCGCCCAATCAAGATATTCGCTGTTCCAATCCGCTTTACGCAGTGGTAATTTTTCCTTTAACGCGGCTTCGTCAATTTGGATAATCTTAATGCCAGCAGCTTCAAGATCTAACACTTCATCACCAATGGCCAATCCAATTTGGAATACTGATTCTTTTTGCGAAATATCTTCACGTGGGAATGACCAGTTAAGAATCGTTACCGGCCCTGTTAACATTCCTTTAACAGGTTTATCTGTCAGACTTTGTGCATATTTTGAATATTCAACCGTAATCGGTTTAGAACGTGAAATATCACCCCAAACAATCGGTGGCTTAACGCAACGTGTACCGTAAGATTGCACCCAAGCTTTTTCGGTAAACACAAAGCCATTTAAGCTTTCACCAAAATATTCGACCATGTCATTACGTTCAAATTCACCATGAACTAACACATCAATGCCAATTTCTTCTTGCAATTTAATACACTCAGCTATTTTTTGTTGGTTAAACTCAGTGTATTGATTCAAGCAAATTTCGCCTTTTTTGAATTTAGCACGATTTAAACGCACATCAGGTGTTTGCGGGAATGATCCAATGGTTGTAGTTGGTAATAGTGGTAAGTTAAAGGCCTTTTTCTGCGCCGCTTCACGCACTGAAAACTCTGGTAAACGGGTAAAATCAGACGCTTTTAATGCCGCCACTTTTTGGCGAACTGCGTGGTTTGCACCTTCACGTTCACGGGTAAACAGTGTTTGATTGGCTTTATAAGCGGCATTATTTTCAGGATTTGCTTCTTTAAATAACAGACCAAGTTCAGCAAGCTCTTGTAACTTTTCTTGAGCAAAAGCAAAATAAGCACGTTGTTGAATGGTTAATTTTGTTTCATTTTGCAATGTATAAGGAACATGCAGTAATGAACAAGACGTATTAATGACAATATTTGTGGCTTTTTGTTTGATTTTACTAAGTAAAGCTAAAGTTTTTTGGTAATTGTTTTTCCAGATATTTTTGCCATTAACAACACCGGCAAATAATACTTTATCAGCAGGGAAGCCATTATTTTCAAGTAAAGCTAATGATTGCTTACCTTCGACAAAATCAAGCCCAATACCATCAAAAGGCAGTGCCACTAATTCTTTATAACAATCACGCACATCACCAAAATAGGTTTGTAGAACAATTTTGGTGTTACCTTTAACCGATAAAATCGCTTGATAAAGTTCGGTAAATAAAGCGATATCGTCTTTATTTAGATCGGTCACTAAAATTGGCTCATCAATTTGGATCCATTCAGCGCCAAGCGTTGTGAATTTTTGGATGATCTCTTGATAAGCTTTAATAATATCCGCTTTAAAATCACCAAGCTGTTTTTTACCTAAATACTGCGCTAATTTAAAAAAGGTTAATGCACCAATCACAACTGGCTTGGTTTGCACGCCTAGCGCTTTAGCTTCTTGATATTCGTCAAAAGGTTTAGTACCTGTTAACTTAATTTGTACTGAATCTTCTATTTCAGGTACTAAATAGTGGTAATTAGTATTGAACCATTTTTTCATAGCCAGCGCGCGCACATCGCCTTTTTCGCCCTGATAACCACGTGCCATGGCAAAATAACGGTCAAGTTCAGGTAAACCTAAATCTTGGTAACGTTTTGGAATAACATTAAGTAAACACGCTGTATCTAACACCGCATCATAGAATGAAAAATCATTCGATGAAATAAAAGCAATTTTTTGCGCGGCTTGCTGTTTTAAATGCTCAGCTCGTAACGCTTTGGCTTCGTTTAATAGTTCAGTTTGGGTTTTATTACCTTTAAAATAAGCTTCTGTTGCAAATTTAAGTTCACGAAGCTTACCAACACGAGGATATCCAATAACAGCAGTATTCATTTTTATTTCCTTTTATCCATTTTCTTATAGTGATAAAAAGATAACAAAAAAAAATGATATTGAATAATTCTAGTTTTTTATTGATTGCTATAGTTTTTAACTATAACAACTAAAATAAAAAATCCCACTATGGTTAAATAGTAGGATTGAACATAAACAGATGAAAGCTAAGCCAGTTATTGACGCCAGTTACCATGAATTGGTCTTGCAAAATGAGCCAGCACTGCAATCATACACACTTCGATTGATGCTCCCCAATAGATATGACCTAGAATTTCACTCCAAAGCTCATAACCATTTAAATTCCATAACCAACCAACCGTACCTTCCGCATCATAAGCAGGATGGCGGAAACCAAGCAATGGAATTAAAAAGCCGTGCATCACAACGGTAATAATAATGCCGTACAATGCCCCATACCATAAGCGGATTTTGTTGCAATAATATGCACCTGCAACATAAACAAAGGCGAAAGCAAAACTAAATAACCAGTGATAAAGTGTCACTGCACCTAAAACGCTTGCCCCTTGATAAATATAATCAAGCGAATGGGAATTAATCCCAAGCCAACCAAGCCACGCATCAATATGTGCCGCTGGTGGCGAAATTTCGCCAGGTACGCGCGGAGGCATATTGACCTCTGAACCCCATTTTACTAATGAACTAAAAAATCCGCCAATAATGGTGGTCCATATAATAACTTGGCGATTTGTTTTATTTCCAAACATACTGGGTTTCCCATAGTTAAAATAAATACGTTATCGGATTATACTCCACAGCAGTAGATAAAAGAAGAATAAATGGGATAGGCTGATTGTAAAAGTTATTGGAATGATGGGGATGATTATTGATTAAAATAATCCTTGAAATCTTTATAAAGTGTTTTATGCCACCTTTAGGTAAAGGTAATTTTCAAAGCAATTAGTCCATGTTGTTGAAAAATAATCGAGCATAACCACTATGTAAATCTAGCTTAAATAAATCATTGAATGTGATTATTTATTATTAAAACGGTATAGAATCCTGAATATTTTTTACAAAAATATAATTTAAAATGTGAACAGGTGGAATTATTTGATTAACAAATATTCAGTATAAATAGAATGTGTTATATTATTTTCGTGTGATTTTACAATGTGATCGGGTAGGTGTTAGGCTGAACTTGTAAATACCCCAAACCTAGTACACAACTCACGTAGAAAATTAAGCTGCCTGTTTTAGTGTTTTATACTCAATCGGCGTCATATTATTTAGTGCTTCATGAGGTCTTTCGGTGTTATAACTGGTTAGCCATTCTTCGGTTACCTTTCTTACTTGTTCCAGATTATTAAATAAATATAAATCTAATCCTGCCGGTAAGCTTACTGCAATATCAATACCTAACGCCTCACGATTAAAGTTATCGATGACATTGAAGGTCCTAAAGCGACGTTGATTACGGCTACTATCACTCATAAAATCCATTGACCAGCATTCACCTTGTTTATTAGGAACCAATAGCTTTTCTGGTGTTCATGGGGAGATACGTTTGTTACGTTTAGCTCTAATATTAAGTTTTAACTCACAATACACCCGATAAACACGCTTATGATTCCATTTATAGCCGAGCTTTCTGATACGATTAAAACATTTGGGAAAGCCCCAGCGTAAATGCCGGTCTGTGATAGCATTCAACACCGAAACAATCACCGAATCATCCAGTAACTTAGGTTGATAATAGTAAGCACAACGGCTTAAGCCAACAATGGCACAACTCATAGCAATAGTAACAGAATGATTTTGTTGTAGTTGCTGTGCCCACGTTTTACGTGCCTTTGTGGGCACTAAAGCTTTTTTATAATTTCTTCCTGAAGCTGGGATTTTAAGCTCAGTTCGGCAAACATCTGTTTAAGCTTACGGTTTTCAGCCTCCAGCTCCTTTAAGCGTTTGATATCCGAAGTTTCCATGCCGCCATATTTTTCCCGCCATTTATAGAAAGTTGAATTACCCATGCCATATTTACGGCACAGTTCTTTAACGGGAATACCCGCTTCAGCTTCTTTTAAAATAGCGACGATTTGATGTTCAGTCATTTTTTTCATAATTAAATCCCCTTTACTTTTATCATAAAGAATTTTCTACTTTTTTGCTGTACTATTTCAGGGGATAGTTACAGTTTTATTTAAACGATAGAGAAAAAATGGATAAATTATTTAGATATTGTTTATTGATAGTCACTCAGTTTTTGTTGATATTTTTGCCTGTGCTTGCTGTTTATTCTTTCATTAAGGCTCGTAAACAGAATATTAAAATTAGAGATAATTTGTAACTATCCCCTAAAATAGTACAGCAAAAAAGTAGAAAATTCTCTATGATAAAAGTAAAGGGGATTTAATTATGAAAAAAATGACTGAACATCAGATTGTATCTATTTTAAAAGAAGCTGAAGCCGGTATTCCTGTCAAGGAGCTCTGTCGTAAATATGGCATGGGTAATTCAACTTTCTATAAATGG
>NZ_JBXSQJ010000028.1:0-35611 GCF_057063585.1 Gilliamella sp. X-60
GCGAAGCGATTGGTTTATTTGCCCAAAAATCAGGCATGAAACTGTTTGCCAACCAAGGTGATATTGACCTGCAAGCCCAAAATGCCAACCTCAATATGGCCGCCAAGCAAGATATCAAAGTGGATAGCGTGGATGGTAAAACGCAGATAACAGCAGCCAAAGAGATAACGCTCATCTGCGGTGGCTCTTATATCAAAATCAGCAGTGAAGGCATCGAACTTGGCACACAGGATAATATCTATCTTAAATGCAATGTGCTGCAGAAGATGGGGCCGGCGAATATGGATGTAGATGCTTTATTACCTGCTGGTTGTGAATCGGCGATACAAGAAGCGGATAAACTACAAAAAGCAAATGTAAAACTTGGATAAATTATGGATAAAATAAAAAAATCAATACAAAAGCAAGATATTGAGACTGTTTTTCAACAGATTATTGCGCTGTCATTAAAAAATGATGCAAATTTTTACCTTATCTATCAATCACATGACCAAAAGACCAGTTTAACCGATTTGATTGCAGAAAAAAAATTAACGTTATTTCGATATATCAGCTATCAAATCAAACACACACCAGGACTGATTGAACTTGATTTAAAAAATGAAGAAGATCAAACCATTTTAAAACAAAGTATTCAAGAATTTTATTCAGCCCTCGATCCTAAAACAGTGTTACTTGCAAAACCACGTTCTGTATATGGCTGGATTTATTCCTCATTTAATGCTGAAGTATTAGCACAAGAGTTAGGAAAAGTTGCCATTCAACCCTCAAGTGACGGTAAACAATTATTGCGTTATTTTGACCCATCGGTGTTACCACCACTATTAAATATTTTCATTTTTGTGCAAAAAAAAATATTACTTAATCCGATTCATTCATGGTTATATCTTAACAGTGATGGCCATTTAATTATTGAAAAAAATCATAGAGATGAACGTAAAAATCTTATTGGTAATTTGGGGATCATCAAGCAACAATGGCAACAAATAAACTGGATCGAAAGCCGTAATCAAACGCTTGCTCGTTATCATTTTTTTCACCCTGAATATAGCTTACCTGAAAGTGAAGCTGATTGCATTATTATGCAATCTTTTCAAAATGCTACCCTCAAAGGATACCATGATAAACGAGATCTAGCCGAGTATGCTTATCGCAGTTTAGTTATACATCCCGAATTTATTGAACATCCAATTGTTATTGGAGCAATAAATCAACATCGACACCAATCACTAATAAAACAATTACAAACTATAACCCCAGCACAATGGGATATGGTAGCGGATGAATGTATCATTAATACAAAGGAAATAAATAATGGGTTTATGTGAAAAATGCCAATCTAAAGGTCTACCAATTTATCCCGTTCGTTATGCTGTTGCACCTAAATATATCAAGGCAGATTTACCCTCATGGGCAAAAAACGATATGCTGCCTATTTTAAAAGGAGATAGCAAATATGTGCTAAGAACCATGCGAGCAGGCTATCTTTATGTGTTATGTCAGTATGAAGACAACATGACAGATTTAGATATCTCCATTTATAAGGTCGATGAACAAGGTGGATTTTGGCAACAAGATATTAGCAAAGAGCAAGATCTATTAAGATTTGACGATACCATAATTGAAGAAAACCTTTCTATACCTTTCAATGATATACAAACGACCTGCGGCAATAGTGCCCATTTATCAAGCAATATCGCCTTTATTACACTGTCAAACCCCGAAAAATGTGAAAAAGCTTGGCTTGCCTTTAGTGAACATAAATGGAGTGCTAAGACTTTAAAAAAATACCTAATTGATGAAGACAAACGTAACTTGCGAATGCAACTTATCAAACCTAAACGATGGTTAAATTCGCAAACCAACGGCATTGGTATAACTACCGCTAATCAAGAAGCTATCGCCTCAACCTTGGATATCCAAAACCTTGATGATTTTAAAGAAAGAATCACAACATCCTTACCAAAATTTAAAAGCATTAACTACTTATTTTGCTTTCCTTATTTGTATGATAATAAACCATTAGACAAAAGTACGCTTTCGCAAAGTGCTTTACTTAGCCAACCATTTACATATGATAAACAGCTATTCAAAAAACGAAGTACATTAGCACCTTGGCAATTACTAACCAAACCAGTTTATGACCAAATCACGCCAAAAGAGCCGTATTCAGTCTTTCTACATAAAAAAATGATATCAGCCGAACGTAACAGCACAGATTGCTCACCGATGATGGTAGTCTTAAACGACAGTATTGGTATTGCTGCCGAATTAAGTCATTGGGGTAACAGTGCATTAAATTCGTTTAGAAAAATAATGACAGAAAGACAGCGTGAAAATGCCACTTGTAGTGGTATTGCAATGCTTGAAGAATCAATAAAAAACAGTGACATTGCAAACAGTGAAGAAGATTTTAAAAAACATATAAAAAACACCAATAGAAAATACCTTGCTGATGCAAAATATTTTAATAAAAAAGTAAAACCTTATGATAGTGGTGTTTTAGGAACCGATACAACCCGAATCGTACCATGGAGCGAAGAACAAAAAGCCCAAGGCCAACGTGTTATTAATATTGTGAGTGAATCTAAAAACTATAATTTTGTTTCCCAATACGTTAATCCAAATTTAACCGATATAGAAAAAAAAGTAGAAAGTACAAAATATAGAGCCGCAATATTAGTCCAATTTGTACAAGAAAACTACCTGATTGAAGAAATTGGTGAAGAAAGGCACGCAAAAGTTTTTGAACAGGCATTTAAATTAAATAAACAAGCAGAGATGGTAAACATTAAACGCTTAGATACTAAATTAGCGGCAATGAGAATCGAATTTGAAGCTAAAGCTACGGCGTATAAAGCAGTATGGCATGAAAAAAATAAAACCGAACAATCGGCCGAAAAGCGTTGGCGCAAATATGAAAATCATTTAAACGACGGTTATAAACTCTATAAAGAAAAATATGCCGCTTTTTTGCAAGAGGCCGAAAACTATATTGCAGGATTATTAAATGATTTAATTTTATGGGTAGATTGCAGCAAGCAAAAAGAAAGGCATCCAATTTCATTATCGGCCGATGATTTTGCACAAGATGATGATAATTATTTGGCGTTTGCCAACGATATTTTAATGACTTTAGGCATGCAAGCCCAAAGTAGTAAAGTTACCCAGTTATTCACCCAGTTAATTGAGGACGAAAACTTAGCGGGTCATAATATTGTGTGGTCAGCGGCGTTTGCTAATCGCAAATTAGATAAAGAAAAACAAAAAAAATGTGTCAACTTTTTATTATCATTAAATAAAACAACCCAATTAAAACCGCAATCTTATGGCAAATTCTTAGATAAATTAGAAACAGTATTAGAATTTTATCAAGCTGAATCAGCTGAAAGCAATGCCATGATAGGCATCGCTAATAGCATTGCCAACATCAGCAACTCACTTTTTGACCCACAAGATGAACATAAAGAATTAGATCTTGTTAAAGAGTTCTTTTCGTTATTTGAAAGCGAACGAAACTCGTTAATTGATGGTGATTCGATAGATAACCAAGTCACTGCCGCCTATTTGCGCCCAATTAAAGAGGGAAGCTGTGCTGCACTTATCGCTTTATTAAAATATATGCAAAAAATGGGCGGTGATTTATCGTCAGAATTTGCCGAAGCTTTTTTAGTAGCAATGTCACCAACAAGACTATCTAAAACCGCACTAAAAAAGAGAATGACGTCATACCATAAATGGGCCGACAATTTAACAAGTGCCTTGTATTCCGATATCAAAAATGTCGGTGGCAAGTTGGCAAACGCCTCACAAAAAGCCACCAATCTGATTAAGAAACATATCACCAATGAAAAGGTGGGAGCAAGCTTTACCGCGGCAATATTGGGGGTGCATATCATGAAGATCTATTATATAGTGACCGATAACTCATTAAAAACCCAAGCCCAACAAAACCAAGCCGATTACCAATTAACTATGGCGGTATCGGCATCCATGGCAGCAAGCTTTCGACTAGTTACCGTATATGCCAACAAAGGACAAATTAATGCCAAATTACTGTCCAATATGAACTTTTTAGGCAACTTTTTTGGGGTGATAGCGGGGTTAATTGATATTGGTTTAAATTGGAACGAGGACACTTCAGAGAAAGATCAGACTCAAAAAACATTATATTATGTATCTCTATTTACCTTAATTGTATCCACCACCGATTTATTTTTACAAATGGGTAAAACCAATTTAATTAAAATCATGGAGCGCGGAGTTCAATCATTGGCTACCATTTTCCTTAAAAAAATTTTTATTAAATCAACGATTATGTTAGGAGGGAGGGCTCTTATATCGATCATTGCACTGGCATTAAACCCATGGATTAGTCTAGGGATCTTTTTACTTCAACTATACTTTGAATTAACTAAAGACGATGATATCGAAAAATGGTTAAGGCGTTGCCGTTTTGGTAGAGGGCAAAATATAGCAGATTATGACTTTGACTATCGCTTTAACTCGTCTAAGGAAGAAATTGCAGCACTGCAAGCGATCTTTAAAAAATATGAAGATGAGCTAGCCGAATATTACGCCGAACAAGAACAAAAACGTATCAAAGAAAATATGCCAGTATTCTCATCAAGTGATTGGCAAATTATTTATAATTGGCCTATCCCTCAATAATTATATAAGGAATTCGATTATGCCTTACGCAAAATATGATGGTAACGACCCTATCTATAAAGATAAAGAGCAGCTATTAAAAAAAACCGGTATTAGCATTACCGAACCGACCCTGCCCCCTAAAAAACTAGTTAAACTAACTGGCACCCTATCCGAATTTAAAGGTCTGTTTTGCTATGCACAGCTGGGGGATGGGGCTTATTTAAGTGACGAGCAAAAACAAAAACACAACAACCAGCTTAGAAAGGGCGCACTACTTGCTACTTTAAATGGTAATAGCATTGCTGCGCTGGCCGGCTTAGGCCATGCCAATGGTAATGACCGTAGTAATGATTTAGATGCTCAATATATCACTGCCAAATTAAACGGCATCATCACATTAAAAGGTTGGCTCGGTTTTTATAAATTTAATGATGGCGATCAAGTCGAAGTGGTCGCCGAAAAGCACGACGGACATTACGAAGTGTATGCCATGCTCAAACCCAGTGAACAAATTATCTCGCTGATCCCTTTATGTTTTGCGGGACGTAACCAAGCATTTAAACACTATCGTTTGCCTATGTTTCTCTTTTATGTTATTTGTGTGCTATTAATGAACTACTTTTTTCTCGATTTTTCATTGGAAAATCTGACCATTGGTTTTAGTTCATTAGGGGTAATCTTGGGGGCAGCTTTTTTTATGGTTTACAAAAATTCGCTTGCCACACATGTTACGCTGGCTGAGCGCATTTTTACACTATTGGGCTGGCAAGATGTCAAAAATATCAATTTAGTTAAAATAAGTAAGCAATATATTACTAAATTAATTGCCCAAGGGAAATATGTAGAAAAGTATAATAATAAGACTGATCAATATATTAGACCGCCTAAATCAGGTGAGGGCTGGTTCTTTTTTTATTACGATTCAGAGATATTATGCAAAAAAGGCAAAACACCCTTACGAGTTAATAATAAAAACAGAAAAAAATAATACGTTAGAGAATATTATTATGCCTTATGCAAAATATGATGGTAACGACCCTATCTATAACGACAAAGAGCAGCTATTAAAAAAAACCGGCATTAGTATTACCGATCCAATCCTACCGCCCAAAAATTTGGTTAAATTAACTGGTATCCTATCCGAATTTAAAGGTCTATTTTGTTATGCGCCACTTGCTGATGGCGCTTATTTAAGTGACGAGCAAAAGCAAAAACACAACAATCAACTTAGAAAAGGCGCACTACTTGCCACTTTAAATGGTAATAGTATTGCTGCGCTGGCTGGCTTAGGCCATGCCAATGGTAATGACCGTAGTAATTTGTTCTCCGCACAATATATCACCGCCAAATTAAATGACACCATCACGTTAAAAGGTTGGATCGGTTTTTATAAATTTAACGATGGCGATCAGGTCGAGGTGGTCGCCGAAAAGCACGCTGACCATTACGAAGTGTACGCCATGCTCAAACCCAGTGAACAAATTATCTTGCTCATTCCACCCTGTCTAGGGGGAAGAAAACAAGCCTTTAAGCACTTTTATATACCTTTTTTATATTTTATATTGTTTGCACTCTACTTATGAACTACTTTTTTCTCGATTTTTCGTTGGAAAATCTGACCATTGGTTTTAGTACATTAGGGGTAATATTAGGGGCAGCTTTTTTTATGGTTTATAAAAATTCAATCGTGACATACATTACCCTTGCCGAGCGCATTTTTACAGTATTGGATTGGCAAAATGTCACCAATATCAATTTAGTCAAAATAAGTAAACGATATATAGTTAAATTAATTGGACAAGGTAAATATTCAACTAAATATAGCATCACGGATCAATTTATTAAGCCGCCTGAACCCGGTGCAGGTTGGGGATTTTTTTACTACGATCCAGAGGTATTATGCAAAAAAGGCAAGACCCCCTTACGAGTTAATAATAAAAACAGAAAAAAATAAAATAATACGTTAGAGAATATTATTATGCCTTACGCAAAATATGATGGCAAAGACCCTATCTATAACGACAAAGAGCAGCTATTAAAAAAAACCGGTATTAGTATTATCGAGCCAATCCTACCGCCCAAAAATTTGGTTAAACTAACCGGCACCCTATCCGAATTTAAAGGTCTATTTTGCTATGCTCAGCTAGGGAATCGAGCTTATCTAAGTGACGAGCAAAAACAAAAACATAACAACCAGCTTAGAAAGGGCGCACTACTTGCCACTTTAAATGGTAATAGTATTGCTGCGCTGGCTGGCTTAGGGCATGCTAATGGCAATGATCAAAATACTTATTTTCCTGCACAATATATTACCACAAAATTAAATGACACCATGACCTTAAAAGGCTGGATCGGTTTTTATAAATTTAATGATGGTGATCAGGTCGAGGTGGTCGCCGAAAAGCACGCTGACCATTACGAAGTGTACGCCATGCTCAAACCCAGTGAACAAATTATCTCGCTGATCCCTTTATGTTTTGCGGGGCGTAACCAAGCCTTCAAACTATATCGTTTGCCTATGTTTCTCTTTTATGTTATTTGTGTACTATTAATGAATTACTTTTTTCTTGATTTTTCGTTGGAAAATCTGACCATTGGTTTCGGTACATTAGGGGTAATCTTGGGGGCAGCTTTTTTTATAGTTTATAAAAATTCGCTTGCCACACATGTTACGCTGGCTGAGCGTATTTTTACACTATTGGGCTGGCAAGATGTCAAAAATATTAATTTAGCCATAATAAGTAGGCAATATGTTGTTA
The DNA here is from genome assembly GCF_057063585.1 of Gilliamella sp. X-60. NCBI lineage: Bacteria > Pseudomonadati > Pseudomonadota > Gammaproteobacteria > Orbales > Orbaceae > Gilliamella > Gilliamella sp. X-60. The sequence goes on from NZ_JBXSQJ010000028.1 coordinate 7,413, forward strand.
AATTAATTAAGCAAGGAAAATACTCAACTAAATATAATAATAGTACAGATCTCTATACAAGACCACCTAAAACTGGGGAAGCATGGCACTTTTATTATTACGATCCAGAGGTATTATGCAAAAAAGGCAAGACACCCTTACGAGTTAATAATAAAAACAGAAACAAATAAAATAATACGTTAGAGAATATTATTATGCCTTACGCAAAATATGATGGTAACGACCCTATCTATAAAGACAAAGAGCAGTTATTAAAAAAAACCGGTATTAGTATTACCGATCCAATCCTACCGCCCAAAAATTTGGTTAAATTAACAGGTACCCTATCCGAATTTAAAGGTCTGTTTTGCTATGCACCACTTGCTGATGGTGCTTATTTAAGTGACGAGCAAAAACAAAAACACAACAACCAACTTAGAAAGGGCGCACTACTTGCCACCTTAAATGGTAATAGTATTGCTGCGCTGGCTGGCTTAGGGCATGCCAATGGTAATGACCGTAGTAATTATGTGCAAGCACAATATATTAGCGCCAAATTAAATGACAGCATCACGTTAAAAGGTTGGCTCGGCTCTTATAAATTTAATGATGGCGATCAAGTCGAGGTGGTGGCCGAAAAGCACGCTGACCATTACGAAGTGTACGCCATGCTCAAACCCAGTGAACAAATTATCTCGCTGATCCCTTTATGTTTTGCGGGGCGTAACCAAGCCTTCAAAATATATCGTTTGCCTATGTTTATCTTTTATGTTATTTGCGTGCTATTAATGAACTACTTTTTTCTCGATTTTAGTTTAGAAAATCTGACTATTGGTTTTGGTTCATTAGGCGTAATATTCGGGGCAGCTTGCTTAATGGTAAATAAAAATTCAATTGCCACCCATGTTACGCTGGCGGAGCGAATTTTTACCGTGCTGGGCTGGAAAGATGTTGCCAATATCAATTTAACCAAAATAAGTAAACAATATATAGTTAGATTAATTGAACAAGGTAAATATTCAACTAAATATGATATTACCGATCAATATATTAGGCCGCCAAAACTAGGCGAAGGTTGGTTTTTTTATTATTACGATCCTGAAGTGTTATGCAAAAAAGGCAGGTCGTCCTTATGTGTTAAAAATAAAAACAGAAAAAAAAGAAAATAATACGTTAGAGAATATTATTATGCCTTACGCAAAATATGATGGTAACGACCCTATTTATAAAGACAAAGAACAGCTATTAAAAAAAACCGGTATTAGTATTACCGATCCAATCCTACCGCCCAAAAATTTGGTTAAATTAACCGGCACCCTATCCGAATTTAAAGGTCTATTTTGCTACGCACCACTTGCTGATGGTGCTTATTTAAGTGACGAGCAAAAACAAAAACACAACAATCAACTTAGAAAGGGCGCACTACTTGCCACCTTAAATGGTAATAGTATTGCTGCGCTGGCTGGCTTAGGCCATGCCAATGGTAATGATCGTAGTAATGAGGTAGATGCTCAGTATATTACGGCCAAATTAAATGACACCATCACGTTAAAAGGCTGGATCGGTTTTTATAAATTTAATGATGGCGATCAGGTCGAGGTGGTCGCCGAAAAGCACACTGACCATTACGAAGTGTACGCCATGCTCAAACCCAGTGAACAAATTATCTCGCTAATCCCTTTATGTTTTGCGGGGCGTAACCAAGCCTTCAAACTATACCGTTTGCCTATGTTTATCTTTTACGTTATTTGCGTGCTATTAATGAACTACTTTTTTCTCGATTTTTCATTGGAAAATCTGACCATTGGTTTTAGTACATTAGGGATAATGTTCGGAATAACTAATTTAATGGTAAATAAAACTTCAACAACCACACATGTCAAACTTGCTGAGCGCATTTTTACCGTGTTGGGTTGGCAAGATGTCATCAATATCAATTTAGTTAAAATAAGTAAGCAATATATTGCTAAATTAATTGCCCAAGGGAAATATGTAGAAAGATATAATAATAAGACTGATCAATATATTAGACCGCCTAAATCAGGTGCTGGCTGGTTCTTTTTTTATTACGACTCTGAGGTATTATGCAAAAAAGGCAAGTCTCCCTTACGAGTTAAAAATAAAAAAAGAGAATAATTTCATAAGGAATTCAATGATGCCTTACGCAAAATATGATGGCAAAGATCCTATCTATAAAGATAAAGAGCAGCTATTAAAAAAAACCGGTATTAGTATTACCGAACCGACCTTGCCCCCTAAAAACCTAGTTAAACTAACCGGCACCCTATCCGAATTTAAAGGTCTATTTTGCTATGCACCACTTGCTGATGGTGCTTATTTAAGTGACGAGCAAAAACAAAAACACAACAACCAGCTTAGAAAGGGGGGCAACTCTTGCCACCTTATTTACGGAAAACCACTTTTACAAGTGGTGTCTATATTCAACTTCTTTTAATATAGATACGATTTGGTGTTCAGCTATTTTTTCATTATTAAATCCTCTTTGACTTTTATCATAGAGAATGATCTACATTAAGACTGTACTATTTATAGCTTTTATTGGTTTTTGCCTTTACTTCTTGCATTGTCTGTAAAATTCGATGATAGTTATCAAGCCTTGATGGGGCAATTTGACCGTCTTGCATTGCTTTTTGTAGCAAACAACCTGGCGTATCAAGGTGATTACAATCACGAAAGTGGCAACCACCTAAATAATTGTCAAATTCTTTAAACCCCCTAATTACCTGTTCTGGCTCTAAATGCCATAAGCCAAATTCGCGGATCCCTGGTGAGTCAATAATATCGCCACCATTTGGTAAGTGGTAAAGCCGAGAGGATGTGGTTGTATGTTGACCAAGACCTGATATTTCTGAAATACCTCCAGTCATCGCTGATTGTGATTGATGAGGTAACAGTAAATTAATAATACTTGATTTACCCACACCGGATTGCCCAACTAAAATAGAAACCTTACCTTGCAAGGCATCTTGCAATACCGCAATACCTTGTTGATTTTGGCATGAAACATATAATAATTGATAACCAATATGAGTATAAATCGCCAATTGTTTTTCAACATCAGCGCGTTGCTGATCATTGAGTAAATCAATTTTGTTTAAAACAATAATGGGTTGTATATCAGTACTTTCACAAGCCACTAAATAGCGATCGATAATATTTAGTGATAGTTCTGGCAAGACAGCCGAAATAATCACGATTTGATCAACATTTGCGGCAACGGGTTTAACACCATCATAAAAATCAGGCCGAACAAGTTCAGAATGCCGAGGATGAACCGCTTCAATGATGCCATTGGTGTTCGGCTCTAGACTTTCGCGCCACAAAACTTTATCGCCAGTGACTAACGACGGTAACGTGCGCCGAATACTACAACGATAAATCAGGCCTGCATCATCTTCGACATCAGCCGATTTACCAAAACGACTTATCACCACACCATCACGAGGGGATGAAAAATTTGATAGACTTTCATCTTGTTTTATAGCTAATCGTTGCTGGTGTTTTGCCGCTACGCGCCTTTTTTGATTTTGGGAGAGTTGATTTTTTGCCATAGTACTCATTTTTTACTAAAACAGATTGTCAGTTATGCTACACTACTCAGTATCAAAAAGAAAATGTCTATCGCAAATTATGAGCAAACAACCACAAATTAACAGTAGCAATCTTATTTGGATCGATCTTGAAATGACAGGACTTAATCCAACCACTGATCGCATTATTGAAATTGCAACCATTGTTACCGATTCTAATTTAAATATCCTTGCTGAAGGACCTGTAATTGCCGTTCATCAATCTGATGAGCAATTAGCATTAATGGATGAGTGGAATCAAAATACCCACGGCAAATCGGGACTTATTGAGCGTGTTCGTACAAGTACTATTAGCGAACAACAAGCCGAACAACAAACCATCGAATTTTTAAAACAATGGGTACCTGAAAACAGCTCACCAATTTGTGGTAATACTATTGGGCAAGATCGTCGTTTTTTATTTAACTATATGCCTAATTTAGAACGTTATTTTCATTATCGTTATTTAGATGTTAGTACAATTAAAGAATTAGCTAAACGCTGGAAGCCTGAAATGTTAAAAGGGATTAGCAAACAGAGCTCGCACCAAGCGCTTGATGATATTCGTGATTCGATTGCCGAACTGGTTTATTACCGCGTGCACTTTTTTGATCTAACCAAATAATTAGTATGCAAATTTTATATACTGTTTTATTATATTTGATTCAACCCTTTGTTTGGCTAAGGCTACTTTGGCGCAGCTGTAAAGCGCCTGCTTACCGTAAGCGTTGGCTTGAACGCTATGGTTTTTGCCAAAATAAAGTTGAATCTAACGGTATTTTGCTGCATGCCGTATCAGTGGGGGAAACGATTGCCGCTATCCCACTAATCAAAGCATTGCAACAACAATATCCTAATTTACCTATCACCGTAACCACTATGACGCCAACAGGCTCAGAGCGAGTGAAATCGTTACTCGGTGATAGTGTTCATCATGTTTATTTACCTTATGATTTGCCTTGCGCAATAAATCGTTTTTTAAAAACAGTTCAGCCAAAATTAGTGATTATTATGGAAACTGAGCTTTGGCCTAATTTTATTTGTCAGTGTTACAAACGAAATATTCCGCTGGTTCTTGCCAACGCTAGATTATCAGAACGATCAGCTAACCGATATCGCAAACTAGGACGAGCGATTAGCCATTTACTATCAAAAATCAGCGCCATTGCCGCACAAAATAAGCAAGACGGAGAGCGTTTTGTATCACTGGGTTTGCCGAGTGATCATTTAGCCATAACCGGCAGTATTAAATTTGATATTGATTTAACGGCTCAACAGCAGCAAAAAATTGCAATGCTAAAACAACAATGGCAATTAAATCGCCCTGTCTTTATTGCTGCAAGTACACATAGTGGCGAAGATGAAATCATCTTGTCTGCCTTTGAACGATTATTAAAAACATGCCCTGATTTGTTATTAATCGTTGTTCCCCGCCACCCTGAACGCTTTAAAACCGTCGAAAAATTAATTAATGACCGCGGGTTAAATTATATCAACCGCAGTAGCAACCAAGTTCCGACTAAACAAACACAAGTCATTTTGGGCGATACAATGGGAGAGTTAATAGAACTTTATGGCATTGCCGATATTGCCTTTGTTGGTGGTAGTTTAGTGAAGCATGGTGGGCATAACCCATTAGAGCCAGCACTTCACCACATCCCAATCATTAGTGGCGAGCACTTTTTCAATTTTAAAGTTATTTGTGAACAGCTCATTTCAGCTAACGGAATGATCATTTGTGCTAGCTCAGCAGAAGCTCTTTATTCCGCAGTTAATACGCTTTTGGAAAATAAAAGTAATAGTCAGCAAATTGGCGAACAGGCATATCAAGTATTAAAACAAAATCAAGGGGCACTAGATCGACTGCTTAACATTATCAACCATTATCTTTGCGCAAAATAAGGATTGCTTGTGGAAAAAAAACAAGGTCTATTATTGGTTAATTTAGGCACGCCAAGTGCGGCAACGCCAGATGCAATGAAGCAGTATTTAACCGAGTTTTTGCTCGATCGGCATGTCGTTGATTTGCCAAAGCTATTTTGGTATCCCATTTTAAAGTACTTTGTGATACCCAAACGAGTACCTTATATTATTCACCATTACCAAAAAATTTGGATAAATGGCGCATCACCTTTATTGCATTATAGCCGATTATTATGTGATAAATTACAACGTCATTTACCGAATATACAATGTGAATTAGCCATGACTTATGGTGAACCGGATATTCAATCGGCATTAAATAACCTTCGATCATGTTCAAAAATTACCGTAATACCACTCTTTCCGCAGTATTCCACAACCACAACTCTTGCAGTACTTGATAAACTCAAACAGATTATTGCCTCTGATCAAATCATTGATAATATCTGTTATATTCGTGATTATGCTGATCATCCAAGCTATATCAATGCACTTTATTTACAAATTAAACAGGCTTTTCAAGATCAAGGAGAGCCTGAAGTGCTCGTGCTTTCTTACCATGGTATCCCAGAGCGTTATATTCACAAACGACAAGAGGATTACATTAAACGTTGTGAAATGACCACGCAGTTATTAATCGAAAAATGTCGAGCAAATGGTATAAATCGACCAATCCAAATGGCGTATCAATCAAAATTTGGTAAAGGTAAATGGGTTACGCCAAGTACCAGCGACACACTACAAGCATTGGCACAAAGTGGCGTTAAAAACGTGCACGTCATCTGCCCAGGTTTCTCGGTAGACTGTATTGAAACCCTTTATGAAATTGATGAAGAAAATCGAGAACTGTTTTTTAATGCAGGCGGAAAAACGTTTTATTATATTCCCGCATTAAATGAGAGCGACTTACAGATTAATTTAATCATAGCGTTAATCAATCATACTCAACCAATTATATTTAAAAACTTATACTCAAACACATAGTTTCCTGAAACTTTTTGACAAAAGCATTTGACTTAAAAAGATGATACAAAGTTGGTAATTGTTAATATTCAAATGATTCAAATTTTAAATTAACAAATATTAATGCTAAATAGCTATCTATCTCCCCAATAATTTATGACGTATGATAGGATATTATTAATAATTAAATATCTGAGCACTGAGGAGAAAATTAAGTGAAAATCATCATCATTGGCGCTCAAGCCGCAGGTGCAAGTGCTGCCGCAAAAGCCAAAAGAATGAACCCAGAGGCAACCATCCGTATTTATGAAAAATCGAATATTGTCTCGTTTGGCGCTTGTGGTTTACCCTATTTCATTGGTAACCACTTTACTGATGCCAATGAAATGATATCTCGAACACCAGAACAATTTCAAAAAGATGGTATTGAAATTAAAACGTTACATGAAGTAATGGCGATTGATGTTAATCAAAAAAAATTAACCATTAAAGATCACAATACTGGGCATTGCTTTGATGACAACTACGATAAATTATTACTGGCGGTTGGCGCAAGTCCTATTATGCCTGCTTTTAAAAATGGTCAGCTAAAAAACATTTTTACATTACGCGATCTGCACGATGGATTAGCAATCAAACATGTATTATCAGACCAAAACACCCAAAATGTTATTGTCGTCGGTGCTGGCTATATTGGGCTTGAAATCGCTGAATCGCTGGTCGCCTTACAAAAAAAGGTTAAATTGATTCAATTGGATGACAGAATCCTTGTCGATGCGTTTGATGAACAAATTACCGAGCTAATTGAAGAAAATATTAAACAACATTGCGACCTACACTTGCAAGAGCGAGTACTTGGCTTTGAAGGCTCACACAATGTCACGCATGTAATTACCGATAAAGGACGATATCCCGCTGATATGGTTATTATTGCAACAGGAGTAAAACCAAATAGTGATATCTATAAAGATTTTGGCATCAACACACTTAAAAATGGCGCCATAATCACTAACAGCTTAGGGCAAACTAATATTGCGGATATTTATGCCGCTGGCGATTGCGCTGCACTTTACCATAAAGTTAGCCATTCAATGGTATATATCCCACTCGCCACAGGAGCAAACAAGCTTGGCAAAATTGTAGGCGAAAATTTAGGTGGCGGACATTGCGAATATCCCGGCACAATTGGCACTTCAGCGTTAAAAGTTTTTGATATCGAAGCCGGACGCACTGGTTTAACCGAAAACGAAGCCAAAAAAGCCGCAATCCCCTATAAAACTGTCATGGTTAAAGATAAAAATCACAGTAATTATGTTGCTGGACAAACAAGTGTAACAGCAAAACTTATTTATCATGCCGATACGCGCGTGATTTTAGGTGGACAAATAGCCGGTGGGCAGGGAGCGGTATTAAGAGTGAACACGTTAGCAACGGCTATATGGGCGAATGTGAAAATTGATGAATTGGCCATGATGGATTTTCTGTATGCGCCACCCTTTTCTAGACCTTGGGATATTTTAAATATTGCCGGCTCTATAGCCAAATAAGCAGCATTAATGTATTTATAGTTAAACAGCAAGTCATGTGATTAAATATAGATTGTTAACCAGATAATTGAATTATCAAAAGAGAGGCTAATTATGTCAGATGCCATTTTTCAAGGAACTTTTTTTGAAAAGTTCCTATCAATAACTCATTATCAAACCCTCATTGGTATTGGGCTACTTCTCATCTGTTTTTTTGCGGTGATGAAACCGTTACAAGATAAAAAAGTCAATTTTTCAATTCGTATGTTAGTTGGCTTAATCCTTGGTTCTGTGCTTGGCTTAGGCATTCAAGCTGTAGCGGGCTTTCCTGATACATCAACCATTTGGATGCAGGAAACCGCAACATGGTATGGGCTATTTGGTCGAGCATTTATTGCCTTTATCCGAATGCTAGTGATACCACTTATTTTTGTATCGATTGTTAAAGTGATTATCGACTTTTCGGGCAAAAAAAATCTACCTCAAATTGCATTTAGAGGGATTTTTTGGTTACTGTTTACAACAGCCATTGCCTGTATCATCGGTATTTTGCTAGCGAATCTATTTGCTTTAGGTGAAATAAGCTCAAGCCCTGTACATCAAGCCCAAGCAAAACAATACACTAATATTATTGATACCTTTGTGAATCTAATTCCAAGTAATATTATTGCATCAATGGTAAATGAAAACATTGTTGGATTAGTCATTTTCTCGGCTTTAATGGGGCTGGCCGCCAATAGAATGGAAAAGAAGAATCCACAACCTATTGCACTTTTTAAAACATTTATCGAAGCACTTTACAAAATCGTAATGTCCATTGCGATGACAATCATTAAATATATGCCTTACGCAGTCATTGCGTTACTAGCTCGCACTATTATTTCTAATGGAATACCGGCTATTATTCAGGTTTCAAGCTTTGTTGCCGCTATCTATATTGCCACATTGATTATGCTAATTGTGCATATCGCCATTGTCTCGATTCATGGTATTTCACCAATCATGTTTATTAAAAAAGCATTAGGAACATGGTTATTAGCCTTTACTAGTCGCTCATCAGTTGGCTCACTACCTATGACTATCTCAACGTTAACCGTTCGAATGGGAGTGAATACCGGCACGGCAAATTTAGTCGGCTCACTTGGCAGCACTATGGGAATGAACGGTTGTGCTGGTTTTTTTCCTGCTTTACTTGCCGTAATGGTAGCCCATATGGTTGGCATTGAAACGAATATCCAATTTTATATTATGCTTGTCATTGTGGTGGTTATTGGTTCAATCGGCATCGCTGGCATTCCCGGTACAGCAACCGTTGCTGCAACCGTTGTTTTATCTGGTATGGGGATGGCTGAATACTTCCCATTAATTGGGATGGTTTTAGCCGTGGATCCAATTATTGATATGGCAAGAACTTTAGCCAATGTATCTGGCGCCATGACAGCGGCTGTGGCAACTGATCGTGAAATTGGCCTTATGGATATGGCTGTGTATAACGATCCTAATATCACCCTTGAAAATGAGCCGTCAGAAGTTTGACGGCAATAACTATTTCAAAAAAGGGAATATTCACTCTGTTTTAACGCATCGGCTATGATTTGTTTATAACAAAGCATAGCCTTGCATCTCTGTTTACCTCATTAACCTCACTCATTTATCGGCATATTGTGATGCTAGATTAATCGCAATATCAACCTTTGGATGCGATAAAATATTAGTTGAAAAATTACAATAAATAACACGAATAATTCCTATCCTTACGCAACGAAATGAGTTCATTAAGAACCTTTAATAAACCATTTAATCGTATACCTACATTTTTATCTTATTGATTAGTTTAATACTGACAAAGGGCGATTGATGTCGAGCTATAGCAATAACTCTTGAGCGAACATATTCAATAGAAAAAGAGAAAAACATCGCAGCTTGAAGCAAATAACTAATCTTGCCATTTTTATAAACAAAAATTTATACTCATTATGATAATATTATTTATATAGCCTTTCTTATGCAATTGAGGGCGTTTTTTATTACTTTTTAATAAATATAACAATGATAATACATCGTTTATTATACATAAGGAGAGATTGTGGATATTGATGAGTTATGCCAACGTTATAAAGCAGGAGAAAGGTTTAAATATGTATATTTTTGGGGGCATAACCAAAGAGAGCCTTCCTCTATAATTACCAAAGCTTGCTTTAGCCAATGGTACCCTAGCGGATTTATTGTTGATGATATTTATTATGCTACAGCAGAACATTATATGATGGCAGCGAAAGCAAGATTATTTGATGATAAAAAGATATTACAAGAAATTCTTAAAGCTAACAGCCCAGGCCTTGCTAAGTCATTGGGGCGCCAAGTCAGAGGATTTGTTGATAAAACATGGGATGAACAATGTTTATCTATTGTTATAGAGGGTAACTTCGCTAAATTTTCTCAGAATCGACAATTAGCTGATTTTTTATCATCAACTCAACAAAGAGTTTTAGTTGAAGCCAGTCCCGTCGATAAAATTTGGGGAATCGGTTTAGCGCAAGATGCCCCTAATATAGATAACCCTTTGACATGGCAAGGTAAAAATTTATTAGGCTTTGCCTTGATGGCGGTTCGCCAACAATTGAAATCATATTAATTGGTTATTAAAAATAGCTAATTAGAATTTTTGGATTTATTGATTTTGAGACTCAATGATTGATAATTTAATATTATTTCTTTGATATTATGAAACGTTTTATACTCAAATATCGGTTGTTTTATTGCAATTTGTAATGATAAGTAAATATAATGGCTCGATGCATAACACGATGTGACCAGAATAAAATTTGTAGCAATAAGTATAAAAAAGCAATATTTTTGATAGAAATATTGCTTTTTGATTTTTCGTTAACCTAAAAGTAACGCATCATCAGTAACTTTTTCACCGCGCGTTTTTTCAAACATATCTAATAAATCAGTTACAGTTAATTTAGCTCGTTGTTCTCCAGATACATCAAGCACTACTTGCCCTTGATGAAGCATCACTGTTCTAGTGCCATACTCTAATGCTTGTTTCATTGAATGAGTCACCATCATGGCCGTTAATTGATTTTTTGAAACAATTTCATTGGTGAGTTCTAAAACAAACTGTGCAGTTTTGGGATCAAGTGCTGCTGTATGTTCATCAAGCAATAATATTTTAGATGGCTGTAAAGTTGACATTAACAAACTAATAGCTTGCCTTTGACCACCAGAAAGTAATCCCATCATATCTGATAACCGATTTTCAAGACCTAAATTTAAAGTAGCTAGTTTTTCTTTAAATATTGATCTGATTTCGTGATTAAGAGCTGGAGATAACCTAAAACGATGTCCACGATTATAGGCGATGGCAAGATTTTCTTCGATAGTTAAGTTTTCACAAGTTCCAACCATAGGGTCTTGGAATACGCGAGCCACCATACCGGCTCTTTTCCATGCTGGCCAGCGAGTTACATTTTGACCATTAATGACAATATGACCTGAGTCAACAAGTAAATCACCACTAATCACATTAAGCAACGAACTTTTCCCCGCTCCATTACTGCCTATAATAGTGACAAATTCGCCCTGACTAATATTGAGATTTAACCCTCGTAAGACATGATTTTCAATAGGAGTGCCCCGATTAAAGGTTAATTGCAATTGTTCTACTTTAATCATGCTTACTTCCCTCTTATCTTGGCGTGTTTTTTTAATTGCTTAGGCACAACTAGAGCTAGCACAACAAGTATTGCTGTGATTAGATTGAGATCTTCTGTTCCGACACCGATTTCTTGTAAAAACTCATTACTAAGTGCAAAAGCAATGAATAAACGATATAAAATAGAGCCGAAAATAACGGCTAGCATCACAGCCCAAATACGTTTAGCTGGGAATAGGCTTTCACCAATAATAATCGAGGCAAGACCAATTACAATTGTACCAACACCAATGGTAATATCAGCACTACCTTGCGTTTGCACAAAAAGGGATCCACCTAGCGCAATTAAACCATTTGAGATGGCCATACCCAAAATGGTTATGCTATCTGTCGGTATGCCTTGAGATTTTGCCATTCGAGGATTAGTCCCTGTTGCTCTTAAGGCTAGTCCTTTTTGGGTACTTAAAAATAGATTTAGTAACATCCAAAATACAAGCACAAATCCTAATATCATAAGGGGTTGTACAAAATATTGATTACTGTAGTCTTCAGCAATAAATGGTGAAAATATTGTTTTGGCATCAAGTAAAGAAAGATTAGGTGAACCAGCTAGTCGAGTTGTTTCATCCATCACATAAGGCCCTATACCTAATATCCTTAAATTAATAGAATAGAGCCCTATCATAACAATAATACTTGATAATAATTGAAGAATATTGAGCTTCACATACAGTATTCCTGTCATGGCACCAGCAAGACAGCCAGCAAGCATACCAAATAATGTTGCGATCCAAGGATCGATGCCTACATAAATGCACAATCCACATACTGCGCCACCAAGAGGGAAGCTCGCATCTGCGGTAAGATCGGGAAAATCAAGTAAACGGAAGGAGATAAATACACCTAAACTTACTAGTGCATAAATAAGTCCAATTCCAATTGAGCCTAATAAAAATTCAAAAGACATGAAAAAATCCATTAAAGTTAATCGCCAAAGTTGGCGATTGAGTTAGAAAATAGTAAATTTATTTTTCGACAATTTTAGTCGCTGATTTTAATACATTTTCAGATAATATAACACCTTGCCGTTCAGCCGCTTTTTTATTTATTGTTAATTGAGTGATATTGCCTACTTGTGGTGCAATATCGCCTGGATTTTCGCCATTAAGTATGCGGATAACAATTTTACCAGCTTGGCGACCAAGATCATAATAACTCATACCTAAAGCGGCAATTGCGCCACGTTCTGCCGATTCAGGATTAGAAGCAATAAGGGGGATTTTACTTTCATTAGCCACTTTAGCTAAAGCTTCATAAGCAGAAACTACGTTATTATCAGTAGTAGTATAAATCATATCTACCTTACCTTTTAAACTTCTCGCTGCTGTTGATATATCAGAAGTGCGCTGGGCTGGAGCGGCAATAATTTTCATACCTCGTTTTTCTAGTTCAACCTGCAATTGTTTTAGTATGAGGGTTGAATTAGTTTCGCTTGGACTATAAACATAACCAATATTTTTAGCATCAGGTTTAATTTTTAGCATCAGGTCAATTTGAGCATCAAGTGATAAGGCATCAGATACACCTGTCACATTTGTTTTTGATGCATCCCAACTTGGTGTTAATTTGGCTACCACTGGATCGGTAACGGCAGTGAAAACTATCGGAATGCGTTTTGTTGTCGCAACTAATGCTTGTGAACTTGGTGTGGCTATTCCGACGATAACATCTGGTTTACTTGCTACAAATTGTTTCGCAATTTGGGCCGCATTGGCACTACTGCCTTGTGCGCTTGAAAATTGTAATTTTAAATTTTCTCCCGCAATGTAACCATTATCCTTTAACTCATCTTCAACACCTTTGCGTACATTATCTAATGCTGGGTGTTCAACGATTGCTGTAATAGCAACAAATTTTTGTTCAGTTTTAGGATCAGCTGAAGAGTAGAATGCTGCAAACGATAAACTAAGTAGCATAAAAAGTTTAATAATAGAATTACGCATAAGGCACTCCTGTAATATTTTTTTTACAACCAAGCTAAATGTTGAGCTACTATAAAGCAAAAATAGATAATTTTCTAGCGTAAAAACTGTTATAACTGTAAATATTTTATTACACTTATCAGTAATTTGCTGTCATATCGGCATACTATGTTAAGTGATACTAATCTAGTTCTTGGATGGCAAGAATTATAGGTTATATTAATTGGTTAAAAGGGGAGGGTATTTGTACCATTTTCCCTTTGCCCACTTCACTAAATGAGCAAAGTTCTTGATTTATTCTAGTGGGGTTGGGCTTAATTGTTGCCTATGACTTTGTAAGCGGATTGAATAACGTCAGAAGGCAAGGTTATTCCTTGTTTTTTAGCAGCTTCAATATTGATGACAAGGCGTAGGGCTTGCCCTATTTCTGGGGTAATACTTCCTGGCTTTTCACCTTTTAATATTCGAACAACTAGTTTACCTGATTGACGTCCTACATCATAGTAACTCATACCATATGCTGCAACAGCTCCGCGTTCGATTGCATCAGGGAACGAAGCTAAAAGTGGGATTTTATTTTCATTCGCAAATTTGACTAAAGACTCATAAGCTGAAACAACATTGTTATCGGTTGTTGTATAGATTAAATCAACTTTACCTTTTAATGTATTAACAGCTGTTGAAATATCCGCAGTTCGTTGGGCAGGCACTGCAAACAAAGCAATATTTTGTTGAGATAAAAGCTTTTGTAGATTTTTTAACACGACAGTTGAATTAATTTCGCTTGGGCTATAAATATAGCCTACCGATTTGACATTAGGGACGATTTTCTTCATAAAGTCGATTTGTGGACCCATCTCTTGATAATCGGAAACACCGGTGATGTTTGTGCCTGTTGGTTGCCAGTTTTTAACTAATTTAGCCGCGATAGGGTCGGTAATGCCGGCAAATACGACTGGGATTTGTTTGGTTGCAGCGGCAGTTGCTTGAGCGCTTGGTGTTGCAATTGCCACAATGACGTCTGGTTTAGTGGCGACAAATTGTCTAGCTATTTGGGCTGCTGTAGCACTGCTTCCTTGTGCACTTTTATATTGCACCGTTAAATTGTCGTTTAACTTATAGCCGTTTTCTGCCAATTCATCTTTAACACCATCACGAATTTGATCTAATGAAGGATGTTCAACAATCGCCGTAATAGCGACATTTTTTATTGTATTTGCGAAACTCAAAAAAGGTGTAAACAAAAATATGATTAATAAAATAAAGCGTTTCATAAGTCGAACTCGTAAACTAGTACAATGGTTCTATTCTAGCTTTATTAATCAAAAAAGTTAAGTTGTATTTGTTAATTAATTATTATATAAACTAATACCATCATCGCAATATAATTTAAATAATTAATTATTTTGAATAAATTTTATATACTGATCCCCATAAAACTTATTTTTTATAGGTATCAGTATATAAGTTTTTTATTTAGCAAATATAAAAGGGTTTATACCACTTTTTGCAAAACCTTCTTCTTCTGTTTTGATATCTAATATCAATGAGGCAATATCATCAGCGATGACTTCAATATGAGGGTCTTTGTCTTGATCAAGTATTTTTAGATAACTATGGCAAACGTCACAACACTCAGTTTTTGTTGCTGCGAGTTCCTTTTCTAGTGAGAGATATTGTATGTCTTTCATGTTATCGCAACAAGTACATTTAACTCTAGGTACATACCATTCACTTTCACATAAACTACAGTGCAAATAGCGCAAACCATTGTGGCTACCTAATTGAATCACGCTAGCTGTTGGCATGCTATTACAAACAGGACACAACCAAAGTTTATCGGTATTTTCTGCGATAGCTTTACCTTTAATCTGGCTGGCAAGTTGGCAATAATAAACCGATAATGATGACCAAATAAATATTGTTTCATTGCTATCGACTCGATCAAATTCTCCTTTAAGTAAATGCAATGCTTTATCTTGTAATTCTAGAGAACTATTTTTTTTTAGCTGATCTATGACTAAAGTGATTTGCTGCGTTGTATCAGAAAATGAGTTCAATAATGCAGTTAAGTAATCTTGCCAAGTGTTTTGAAGTGGTAAATTAGCTAAACTAAGTGGCGGGTGATCGCTGTTTAATAAACACGATACATCAATATCTATAGGCTTATTTTTAATTAAATTCGCTTGTTTTTCAGCGATTATTGCACAAAATTTCAAATAATCACTAATAGGACTATTGTTTGCAAGGCTCGTTAAACGCTCTGCTCGACGAATATACAGCGTTTTAGGCGATGGATAAAAGAGTAATGGAATTTGTTTAATAACTGAGTTTGTCGCTTGTAGTTCAAGTTGATCTTGAGGGATGATTTTGATACTCATTATAAATGCTCATTGATTGTGATTTCACTTATCACTGATTTTTACTTTTAAGATAACTCCGCTGATAGTGACTATCAGCGGAAAATACAATTACAGATAGAGGTGAACGACTATGCTGGCTTGTGCTCAACGTCTGTAGATTCAGCTTCAGATTTGGCCTTTGCATTTAGTTCATTTTGATAAACTTTTTCCATTTCTTCCTCATACCAAGTAGAATGATTTTTTCGTGCCCAAGCACGTGATACGTAACCTGTTATCATCCCTTTAATAGAGCCTTTAACCCAAATTGCCATATAAGCATGGCCAATAGCAAGTAAAATTAAAGCAATAGCGGCAAACGAGTGGAAGAATATCGCAATACGTACAACCTGTACTGGAAAATAATCAGAAATATATCGGCGCCACATGATTAGCCCAGTAATACATAATACAAAAATTAAGCTCATAATGCACCAGAATAAAAACTTCTGACCGACATTATATTTGCCAATTGGAATACCTTCTTCTTTGCCCATAATGACGCTTTTAAAGTTTTTTAACCATACAATATCTTGTTTGTTAGGTATATTATGACGAGCAAGCTTTAAAAACATAAACATCAGTAAGACAAAAACAATACAACCAATAATTGGGTGTAATGCCCTCACTAATTGTGGTGTACCAAGGAATAAACCAAACAGTTTAATTGATGGAAAAAACAGGGATAAGCCCGATAGTGCAGTAAGAATAAACAGACACACCATACACCAGTGACAAAAACGAACAATAAGTGGTGTTCTTAAAATCATGCCTTTTTTATTCATGATGATTCTCCTGTTGTGATGAATTAGCACTATTTTTGCGACCAAAAACGGGTAATCCTAAACGTTTTCGCGCTTGCCTATCAGCTTGTTTTTCTTGTTCTATGTCATCTTCATCCACTTCAATTGCACCAACCCCCATGTAATGAAAAAGCAATCCTCCAAATGTTGCAACAAATGCAGCTGCGGATAACGGTTTCCAAATACCTTTCCAAAATTTGACGATTTCACTAATGTGAGGGTCTTTTGGTAGGCCGTGATACAGCTCTGGTTGATCAGCATGGTGTAAAACATACATAACGTGAGTACCGCCAACACCTTGTGGATCATAAAGACCAGCATGTTCAAAACCGCGTTTTTTCAAGTCTACAATTCGATTTTCAGCATGACGAATCATATCTTGTTTAGTACCAAAGTGAATAGCACCAGTTGGGCAGGTTTTAACGCAAGCAGGCTCTTGCCCAACCGCAACGCGATCCACACATAAAGTACATTTGTAAGAATGATTATCTTCTTTACTAATTCGAGGAATATTGAACGGGCAACCTGCGACACAATAACCACAACCAATACAGTGTTCCGATTGAAAATCAACAATACCATTGGCGTATTGAATAATAGCGCCTTCTGATGGACAGGCTTTCAAACAACCAGGATCAGAACAGTGCATACAGCCATCTTTACGAATCAGCCATTCAAATTTGCCGTTAACCTCAACTTCTGAATACCTCATCACTGTCCATGCTTTCGGCTCTAAATCAGCCGGATTATCATAAACGCCGACAGTATTACCCACTTCGGCACGAAGATCATTCCATTCGCTACACGCAACTTGACAAGCCTTACAGCCAATACATGTGGTTACATCAATTAATTTAGCCACTTCTTGTTGGTAATCGCGTGCTCGTGGCGCTGGCGTTAACGAATTGGTTCCCGAGCGGCGAATAATATCTTGTGTTTGTAATGACATAATTTATCTTCCTCCCTATGCCGCACTGGTCACTTTTTCAATATTGACTAAGAATGATTTATATTCTGGCGTTTGTGAATTGGCATCACCTAAATGTGGCGTTAATTCATTCACCAAAAATCCTTTCTTCGTCTGACCTGTGAATCCCCAAACAATAGGAATTCCAATAGTCTCGATTTCTTTACCATCAACAGTTAATGTCGGAAGGCGCTTTGTCACAACAGCTTTAGCTTTGATATAACCGCGATATGAAGTCACTTTTACGGTATCGCCTAGTTTTATGCCTTTTTTATTGGCTAAGTTTTCGCTAAGCTCAATAAACTGTTCTGGCTGAGTAATAGAAGCCAGTCTGGCATGTTGAGTCCAAAAATGGAAATGTTCAGTGATACTGTAAGTGGTACCAACATAAGGAAATTCACTGGCATTTCCTAAACGAGCCAAATCCTCTTTAAATGCGCGCGCCACAGGGCTGCTCACTTGATTTGGATGTAATGGATTATTGGTAATTGGTGTTTCAAACGGTTCATAATGCTCAGGGAACGGACCATCGACTAATCGATTTAAACAAAACAATCCGCCTAAACCATCGTTATTCATAATAAAGGCTCCCGCTCCTGCACTTGGTGATAACGTTGCGGTAAAATCAGGAACATCATTACCGTCCCAGCTTGAACCATTCCATTTTACCAGTACGCGTTTGGGATCCCATGGCTTGCCGTTTTCATCCGCTGAAGCACGATTATAAAGTACACGCCGATTCATCGGCCATGCCCAAGCCCATCCGGCATGAATACCTTTACCTGACGGGTCGCTAGGATCGCGCCTTGCCATTTGGTTACCTTGCTCTGTCCATGAACCGCAAAATATCCATATTCCTGATGAAGTTGTTCCATCTGCTTTTAATTGAGAAAAACCACTTAATAGCTGACCTTTTTTAAGAATAACATTGCCATTGGCATCGGTGAGATCAGCAAGGGCTCGCCCATTATAATCTTGCGCTAGCTCTTCTGCAGCAGGGCCTTCTGGATTTTGATAATTCCAAACTAAGTTATTGATTGGCTCATGATATGCCCCCCCTTCTTCGGCATATAACTCTTTCATTCTAAGAAAGATACGAGCGATGATTTCTGGATCATATAATGACTCATAAGGCGGTCTTGCTGCAGCCCAGTGCCACTGCAGTAAACGCGAAGAGTTAACGATAGTGCCGTTTTCTTCAGCAA
Organism: Gilliamella sp. X-60; assembly: GCF_057063585.1. Lineage (NCBI taxonomy): Bacteria > Pseudomonadati > Pseudomonadota > Gammaproteobacteria > Orbales > Orbaceae > Gilliamella > Gilliamella sp. X-60. The sequence continues at coordinate 26,411 of NZ_JBXSQJ010000028.1, forward strand.
AACAGTTTACAGGAAGCCTAAAAACTTCTGTCTGGATTTGGCTTGGATCGACATCATTCGATTCACCATGATTTTTCCAAAACTCTGCCGTTTCAGTTGGCATAGGGTCAATGCTCACTAAAAACTTCAAGTTCGATAATCCGTTACGGATACTATTTTTATCTGGTAGCGCTGCAAGGGGATTGAAACCTTGGCAAATAAGACCATTGGCTTGACCATCACGCATCATTTTACTGAATCTTAACACATCATAGGTTTTATCCCATTTTGGTAACCAGTCAAATCCCCAATTGTTATCTTGAGTTGATTTATCACCATACATTGATTTCATAAAACTGACAAAGAATTTTGGGTAATTAGCCCAAAAATTAACTTCGTCTGGTCCTAGAGGTTTGGGTGTTTTTTCCTCTAAATACTGTTCGAGTGATACTTGAGAATCTTTAGGTAAATCAAGATAAGCGGGCAGGCGATTTGATAATAAACCAACATCAGTTAAACCTTGAATATTGGAATGCCCTCGTAATGCATTAATTCCACCACCCATTACGCCAATATTACCTAAGATAAGCTGAATCATTGCAGCCGTACGGATAATTTGTGAACCATAAGTATGCTGAGTCCATCCTAATGCATATAAAAAGGTGGCTGCTCTATCATGGGTTTTGGTACTTGCAAGTGAGCGACAAACATGTAAAAAACCCTCAATTGGGCTTCCTGTCACTTTATTTACCATTTCGGGGGTATAACGACTGACATGGTTTTTAAGTAGATTCCACACGCAGCGAGGATGGCTGAGTGTTTTATCTCGAAGTGCATAACCATTTTCATCTTTTTGATATGCCCAACTGGTTGGATCATATTGGCGATTAGCTGAATCATAACCGCTAAATAACCCACTATTGGCATCAAAATTAAAATCATCACGAACAATTAAACTTGCATTACTATGGGTCACTAAATAGTCAAAGTTAACTTCGTTATTGGTAATAAGATAATTAATAATACCGAGCAAAAATGCAATATCAGATCCTGAGCGAATCGGTACATAGTGATCGGCAACCGAAGCGGTTCGATGAAAACGTGGGTCAATGGCAATCAGTTCTGCACCATTATTAATTTTTGCTTCTATGGCCCATTTAAAACCCACAGGATGAGCTTCGGCCGCATTCCCCCCCATTACAATAACAACATTGGCATTTTTAATATCATTCCAATTGTTAGTCATAGCACCGCGACCAAAAGTGGCGGCTAAACTTGATACAGAAGGACCATGACAAACCCTTGCTTGGGTTTCAAGGCTTAGCATGCCTAATGCACGTGCAACTTTAAATGCCAGCCAACCTGTTTCATTACTCGCAGCAGAGGTAACAAGCCAGCCTGTTGTTGTCCAGCGATTAACTGTCGTTCCTTGTTCGTTTTTTTCAATAAAGTTTTTATCTCGGTCAGCTTTCATTAAGCGAGCAATGCGGTCAACGGCTTCATCCCAACTAATTTTTTGCCATTTATCAGAGCCTGGAGCGCGGTATTCAGGGTATTTGACACGTTGTTCACTTTTGATATAGTCAAGTACACCAGCGCCTTTAGGGCAAAGCGAACCACGACTAACAGGATGATCTGGATCACCTTCAACATGGAATATGGATGATTCAGCATTTTTTGCACCATCTCCACGGCTATAAAGTAGCATTCCACAGCCAACTGAACAGTAAGTACAGTTATTACGGGTTTCTTTTGATTTGAGTAATTTAAATTGGCGAGTTTGTGCGAGCGCCATATTAGGAGCTAGTCCTAGTGTGGCAACCGTTGTTCCTGCCATACCACCAGCGCAGATCTTAAAGAACTGTCTACGGTTAAATAGCATATGGACTCCTTAAAAAGCTGACATTACATTATTTGATTTGTTATATTGGAATCTATTAACATCCCTATAATTTGTAATGATAATCTTTAATGACATGGAAATAAAGGGAAAAACAGATATGAATTCATAAAGTTTGACATATATCAAAAAAATAAATTTATGACAGCCTGATTTATGTTGAATATACTCAAAAATGATATTGATATAAAAAATTTCAGGTAACACGGCATTTTAGTATAAAAACGCAATTTTATTATCGCCAATTTAAAACATTAACTAAGATAGGCTGATTATCATATGTTTTACCAAATAGAAACTGTGACTTCTCAATTAATCATGAAACGGTATAGAATCCTGAATATTTTTTACAAAAATATAATTTAATAAGTAAATACTACGTCTTTATTAAAGTCCCAATCGCTTTCAGATTTCCCAGTCATTTGCGGTCAGGCGAATTTCTGGTATTGTTTATTGATACAATGATGATCATACGTTTTACCAAATAGAGACTGTGACTTCTTAATTAATCATGAAACGGTATAGAATCCTGAATATTTTTTACAAAAAATATAATTTAACCAGTGAACAGTTGTGTAAGTGCCCCATAAAGAGTACAAAACTGGCGGATAAAATCATGCTGAATGTTTTATACGCAATGGATTTTTCAACTTTAACTAGACGTTTAATGCCATCATTGATGGTTTAATATTCCTTTTTATGGGTTACGGCGACGAACAGCTTCAATAGGGCTTTTTTAGCATGTTATCAATTGAATCATTATATTAGTTTGATTAACTCATTTTTAAACTAACACTAAAAATAAGAATAAGGTTTGGGTATACGGCGTTTTTTCGGGGTTTTCTTTTTCTGTGGCTTGAGCTGCCATTGAGAATAATCCGTGACGTAAATTTCATTAAGTTTTAAATCATAGGGGATATCTTCTAAATTGTCAGCGATTTCATCATAAGGTGAAGGTAGTGTAAAAGATAGACCATAATCATCATCAACAATCAACATACCAAGTAAGAGGTGTCGAAACTTAGTAAGATAGCATAGTTCTTCCATGGTAATGCCAGCATATAACTCATTTTGATATTTATTCAAATATTTGCCTTGATAATTTTGGTTGCATCCTATTCCAATAATGTTGCCGTCAAATGTGGTAGTGATTGTCAATGTGCCATCGTTTACCGAATAGAAGCACCATCTATTTTGCTCACTAGGTGGAGAATACAATTCACATTCTTGACACTTAATGTCAAAATGTTGATATATTTCATCCATATAGGTGAGAATGTTATTACCTATTTGAATATTTCCTATTGATTTATAGCTAATAATGTTAGCATTCAATGCGATCATGACTTACCATCCTGACATTTGTCCATCGTCATCTAATATTTTAATCTCAGTCTGACTTCTTATCCATGTAAATAACTGCGCTAAATCTTTTTCGATCCTAGGCGGATGAGCACTTATTTCAATAAAAATTTGAGTATCTTCCAAAAATAGTCTGACATCGAACAATCTACTCTTATCATTATCCCAATATGGTGAGCCTGATAAACAGTATGCGCTATTTTTAGCAATATAAGTGGGTAATGATAAAATTTTATTGGCAATCTCACAGGTGTTTTGCTGATACCATGTGTGATTTATAAACACTAATCTAAACTCGGCTGACATTGAGTGGTGTTATCCCCATCATAATAAATTTTATTACTAAAACGTATGGCTAAGTATTTGATATCGATTATTCAATAACTAAATCGTTAATCACCAGTAACACGTAATTGTTTAATATTTTTTTGTTTGAGCGTGATGATCATCCGTTGCAGTTCAGGAGTAAAATTTTCAATTTGTGGCATAATTTGCGTTAAATCAGTTATCAATATTGCCACATTGCTAGCATTAAACACAACATTAACGGTGTAATAGTCACGAATTTTTTTTAATTGTTTAAGGCTCTTCCAGCAGGTTGATGTACTAAATATTTTTCCATGGAGATCTTCGCTCATGGTAAATCTTGCCGATTGCTGATTGTCAAAGTCGATAATAAAATCTAGCGCCATAAATTTAAATACCTTATTAGACAGTGAATAATAAGATATTATCTTATATATTTACAAAATAGTTTGGGTAATATTTTGGGTTTTACCATAATTATCAAACAGCTAATCGGCTGTTAGATGAAAAGGTTTATTCAATTTTTTAGCTAATTTTTTACACATCCCTGAGACACCATTTTGTAATTGATACTGTTTTTGTTTTAACGCTATTGCTGCTGTCCTGCTTCAAAATGGTAGTGTTCCATTGAGGCACAAGTAAAAGATTCAATAAAAGCAGGCTTGGTATGCCACGTTTGTTTGGCAGTAAACAAATCATTAGCAATCGCCCAATCATACACCCCAGTATTCACTGGATAACGGGTTAACACACCAGTTAATTGATGTTTTTCAATCCAAGTTTTAGCTTCAGTTAACGAGGTGAATACACCAGCAGGAAAACTTGCACCTGCACCATTAAATACCCATATTTCGTTCATTTTTTGCTATCCTATCTGATCCATTCTCATTGCAACATGATATTATGTAATAAAATTAATATGTGATTTAATACATGACAACAATTTAAGAGAAATGTTGTCGACAATAGTCAACTCAAAATTATCAATATTATCTTGATATTCCATCACTTTATCCATGCCATAATTTGAGTAAACAAAGCAAGTTACATGTATCTTATCATTTGTTAGGCGAATATTAACAATATCATTATCAAATAGTTCCATACTGTTAATTGATAATTTGAAACGCAGATAAATTCGCTGTTTTAAGATATTAACATGCACATAACTAGCCATATCCGTTAATTTAAACTGCCTAGCAATATTCGATTGTAAAAAAATCCCTATTTGATTAAGTCTATTCGATAAGTGTGATAGCAAATCAACTGTTTTTTTATTGTCAAAAATCATCATACTTGAATACTATAAAAGATTAACGTACTTACGCTATCGGTGACCAAAAAAAGTACATAATTTTTTAACTAACTTAATTAGCGTATTGTAAGAAAGCATCGTTTTCAAAATAAAAGACAAAAGAGCTAAATAAATCCTCTAATGTTGGATTATCTAATTCATTGTTAGCCACACTAATAATATCTTCAATCTCGGCTTTTTCTAGCGTTGGTATCCAACCTTCTTCTATAACTTGTTTAGGCAGGTTTGAATCACCATCATCTAAAATATCTTCATCCTCAAGACTAAAAACTCCTTGGGTATCAAGTGTCCAAGATGAGTGATCAGCGGGAAGATAAAAAAAACTGTATGGCATGTTTTCTATGTTAGAAAGCATATCTCGTATAGTAATAAAATTCATCATTTCCCCTCCCAAAATTAAGATGTTTTCAGTATGCAGATATCAGTGTAATGGCATATTAAATGATTGTTATTATATCTCAATAAGTAATGTATTCATTTAATCACCATCAGCAATAATGACTTCTTCTTCATGCACGGCTTGCTTAAGTCACATGATTAGCTTTGGATTTCGTTGTCGTGATGTTTTTGTAACAAGTTAATTAATATTTTTTGATGATTAGGATAGATTCTACATCGACCATAAGCATCAATTATGATGCCTGTTTTCTGCTTTAAATTGATAAAAGCTTGCTCAAGTAATTGAGCTTTTTATCACTTAAAACAACAGATGGCTTACTGCCATTTTGATCCGATAAGTAAGAAAAATCTAACATCTTTGGTATTCCTTAAGTATTGATAAAATGTTAGTTACTCTTGGTTACATAAATTAAGAATATATTGCGGGGTCTTTTTTCGATAACATATGCTCTGTTTTAAACCGATGGAGCCTTGCCTTACACATTTTAGCAGATCCTCATCACTAATAATAAAATCACTATCTTCCAAAAAAATATCAATCACTGCTTCGGCAAATGAATCTGGAATATGATTTAAGGCAAAGTTAAAAATACGATTTTTTGCGTCGTTATGTTGTAATATTGATTCAATGATGATCGATGCATTTTGCTGCCAATTTTCGGCAAACCGTAGAAAATCTTGCTCATTGAACGTATCTTGCAGAATGATTTTAGCTACCATTTCGCCTCTTTAATAATATTGTAAGGTAAATAGAATTGTTATTTAAAGATAAATCCTAACTCACAACAACGATCATCGCTATATTGATTACCAATATGCAAAAAATATATAGATAATTCATTATAAACAATTTTTCATCTTAACAACTATCTAGTATTTCAATACAAAGATTTTAGTATTTTATCTATTTAAGTGGTATTTTATTCTTTTTGATCAAAAAATAGCGTTGGGAAGAAATTGGACGGGAAATGTAAGGTAGATATCTAAGTGCAAACGGAAAGGTTTTTATAGGTTTGTTAAAAAGTTCGAGCAACCAACCATCAGAATCCTTAAGCGACATAAATTCAAAACTTATCGTATTATCGGATAAAATTTTAATATCATCAATACCATACCCAGCAAACCAAGAAGAGTAGCCACCGCCAATTCTAGCTCGATCGACAATTTTATTCCTTTTTAAATCAAGTAAATAAATAGATAAAATCTCTTCCCAAGCGTCACCATTTTGCGACACAAAAAGTAAGATATAATCATCATTATAACTAAAAGCCGCTTCTAAATAGCCCCCTTTCAGTTTTTCATTACAGCAAACACCATCAACTTCAACAAGTGAATAGATTTCGCCAGGTTTCTTGAGAGGTAAAGGTTTTACTACAACATTGGATATCATTTGTATCATACTTAATCCTAAAAAGCTTATTTGTTATTTAAAATATCAATAGAAAGCCTATCTACACTAAACTTAATAAAATCATCACTTAAGTAAGCAAAATCATAAAATAAATCATCTTGAAACACAAGATTCGATAGTACTACTCTATTTTCAAATAGATAACCATTAATATGATGAACAAAAGTATCAGCTTGTTGCATAATAGAAAAATGCTTATCTCTAGATAGTTCAGGCTTTATCTCGTCAATAAAATACAAATTAAGTTCTAATAGATAAATATTGCCCTGATTGAGTACACAAGCGGAAGAATTGATAAAACAGCAAAGTTGATATTGACCAAAATCAAAAGTAGCCTGCTCCTCAATATATGGATCTATAGCAATTAGCTTTGCATAATATTTCATTGTTTTTCCATGATTCTAGTATAGGAACTGGTTGAATAGTAAAAATAGTTACGTATTTATTTCTCATCTTCATATGGATTTGATACTAAAAATATCCATATTATCACGTTAGTTTGCAAAGCAAATATATTCTGCCAAAATAATAATTTATATAGTATTATTTTAAATAGAATAAATTTTAGCTTATTGCATATTAGCAGTGATGGTAAGATAACTAGGCAATAAATAATCTTATCTTCATGACCAAAACTAATGCCATTTTGTTTGATTTTAACTAGTAGGTGATCGCATAATTAGGCGATAATGATAGAACATTCAGACCCATGAGATCACTAAAATTCAGTTGTATTATTCTATATTTATTTTGCTTTGTAATAGCATGATATTGATTTACTAATTGCGTAAAATAAATAATGTTATATAAAAAATGAATTTAATATCTTTATCACTTTTCCTAAATCAAAATATTATTTTTGATCCTTTTGCTGGCCTCAATTGATCTATATCAATACCAATAGAGCCTAAATAGTCTATCATTTGTTGATACAAATTAAATTCATGAATTTCATCAATAATCGTTTCATGTTCGTCGAAAAAATCCACACCATCGACTAATTTTATAACTTCGTAAAGAACCCTATACTTTTGATTTTTAAAATTTATTGCAATAGTGGTAAATTGCAAAGCATTATTGGGCAGATCATCGATAATTGTTGTTTGTAATGTTCGCCCTAATCGAATATATTCATCTTTAGTATATTTCATATAATCATAATCTTTTTATTCAATATGATTTTAGAGCCTAACAGGTTTGTCATCATTTTAATAGGTGCTAAGGCATAAAAATAACATCATTTACTCAGTCTGATGCGTTTTATACAATGCTATTTCAGCCAATATACATTGGCTAAACCTGTAATTTAAATTTTTTATTACGTCACCTTCTGTATAACAATAGACCATAGGATCATCATGCCTATCCATAAAGAATAGACTTGAATAACCTTGATGTAATAAAAAAGCGTAGAGATTATTGGGAATAGAAATATTATTTTCAGCCATTAAGGCTAAAGTGCCTTGATTTATATCTTCAATTTCATGAAATAACACGGCTGTACCGAGCATAAAATCACCCGCATTAACCCCCAGTTTTGACAGAAAAATTTTATAATATTCAGGAAGCTGACCATATTGGCGTTCAAGTTGAGCCAATTGTTGGTCATTACAGCCTTTTATAACAAACCCTTTGGATTTCAACATAGCAATTAATTCATTGAGTTGATGATTAAAGTCTGGTTTATTCATTTTAATTTTAGTTTTATTTCCCTAGCTGGTAGATATCTTTAACTTGCAGTTGCATTTTAAAACAACCGAGAGCGCCTAGAGCTAAACTACAAATACTATCATTATGATTTATTTTTTCGACATAAATAAAATGCCCAATATCGCCATCTTATTGAGTAAATAACTAAGCGCAGTTGCCGCTATGTAGAAAAACACTGGATTGTTTACACTTCATAATTAAAATAATCTTCTAAAAAACATAAGCGTTTTCCTCTAAATCCTTTTATATAGTTTAAGCGTATTATAAACGTTAATAAACTACTTAACCTTTTCATTTTCTATATTTTATAACAACTATTTGCTGATTATACACATCACTATTAAAGTGCGTATCACGCTTTCTGCTTTTCCATTCGATTGAAGAAAAGTATATTAAATAACTTTTTGATTTATAAAATGATTACTACATTTTTTAACTAATAGGCGCCTAGCCCTTAATATTCTCATCATTATCCAAATAAATATATTCCGTGGTTAAAGGCATTGGGTTAACACACCATCTTCAATCTGGCTTTTAGCTCGTTATAAATGGTTAAACGTTTAACCAAATTGGTGACAATTATTTTTATTAATCTATACTCATTACAGTAATTTCTCAGATTATTGTAATGTAACTATCCCCTAAAATAGTACAGCAAAAAAGTAGAAAATTCTCTATGATAAAAGTAAAGGGGATTTAATTATGAAAAAAATGACTGAACATCAGATTGTATCTATTTTAAAAGAAGCTGAAGCCGGTATTCCTGTCAAGGAGCTCTGTCGTAAATATGGCATGGGTAATTCAACTTTCTATAAATGG
>NZ_JBXSQJ010000029.1:0-31082 GCF_057063585.1 Gilliamella sp. X-60
GGAACGAAGTTGATGAGCTATTTGAAGAAGAAAAACAACAACAAAAAGCGCTTATCGAAGCGGGATTAGATGAGCTTGGCATCACCGAACCTTACCTACGTGATTTTGCCTTAGACGTGGTGGACGAAGCGCATAAACATGTCAAATCAAACTGGCAACTAGAAAAAGCGCAACGCATTAAACCATCACTGTGGTGGAAACAAGTGGCACAAGCGCAAGCCCAAACCCCGACAGCAAACACAGAAGCAAATACCCCTAAACTGACCAATCTATCCGCAGACGGCAAAGCATGGTTTATTCATCCGGTAGCGATGATGGATTATTTTAATATTGAAACGGCAAAACTTTGGCATGAGCCTTTAGAAAATCCACAAAGGACTTATTATAATTCAAGTAGAAATATTAAACCATCTAACGGTGCTTTCGGTTTAGTCCGTACTAATAAGGATAAGAATACAGGAAAACCTATACCTTGGGCTCACGCAGGCTTAGACATATTTGCACGTATCGGTACACCATGCTTTGCTTGTTTAGATGGCGAAATTGTAAAAGCTTGTGGTGAAGGTAGTTATGGTAATGTAATTGTTTTAAAAGTGAAAGGTAGTGATTTGCGAGCATCTAAAAATAATTATACGCTGGAGTTTTCAGGAAAAGGGAAAGATGAGTTTGTACAAGCGAGCGATTTTGATATAAACAGTGATTATTTTTATATTCGGTATTGCCATTTACATGAAGATCTAAAAGTATCTGGAATACAAAAAGGTACCAAAGTTAAAGCTGGTGATCATATCGGTTATACATCCGACACAGGAAATGCGAAAGGACTTCCTAATACACATTTACATTTAGAAATAGCAATGAACATTGATAATAATAGATCTCTTGTGGAAAACGAAAAAGATCCTCAAAAAAGAAAATTAGGCTATAAGATAAATCCTGCTTTTTTTGTCAATTTAAATCCTATAGATATAGAAGATCAAAAAGAAGCGGTAATAAATGGTAGGAAATATTATATTCAAAAATAAAGGTAGAAATATATGAATGGAATAAAATATTTATTAATAATAATTCTATTGCTACCGCAGTTAGCACAATCTATCTATCGTGTATATACTGGAAATATAGGTGATAGAAAAGTAGAAATTTATATGTATGCTATTTCCGATGATGATTTTCACATTATTTACGTTGATCATCAAACACACGAAATTACATACTTAGGATTACCTCAAAAAATAGATGATGACTATTATTTTAAAGATAATAAAGATTCGTTGATTATTAAAAACTTTGATTTTAGCGAAAATCAAACAGAATCCAAGAACGATTTTTTAATAGGATCTTTAAATGAATTTGGTGATTTTAAGTTGAAAAAAATTTTTGAATATAATTTAGCATGGCCATGGGATGACAAAGATAAAATAAAAGAAAAAGATGCTGAGAGAATATTTAATGACACCAAATTTCAAAATATTGAATTTTTACAAATGAATTCAACCAAAGAATTCTATTTTAAAGTTTTAATATCTAAAGAGAGGAAAAGAGGAATTACGATCACAGGAATTAAAGTATACAGCAAAAAGAACGGCGAACTAGTACAGAAAATTAATAATATAAAAAGTTATGGTTTTTTTACTTTTAATGCGATTCAAATAGGTGATTTTGATTTTGATGGCAATGAAAATGATTTTTTACTTGCCGATGTCGAAACACATGCCGCTAATGTTCTACAAACATATTACATTTATGATAAGTCGCAAAATAAATTTATTAATGCTAATCTAGAAGGATATACCATTCGTTTTGATTCAGAAAAAAAAATCGCAACTAGTACTAAAACTTGCGGTAATGAATTTATAGATCCAACAAGTATTACCATAAATAAAATGTATTATTTTAATCTAAATACTAAAAAATATAATTATTTAGATCAATATTGCATTGCTTATGATAATGAAAAATTTTTTCAAAGAAAATGTACTAAAAAAGAAAGACAAGATTGTGAAAAAGCTGTGGTAGAGCCAGGTGATGAGCCATAATTAAATAAACGAAAAATGTTTTTTGTAAAAGAACAATTCAAAACCATGTTATGAAAAGATTGGACAGCGGAGTTGATAGGGCATTTACTGGTGAAATATGAAAGTGAATGGTATGCCGATGAAGCGTTAAGCAAATGGAACGAAATTGATGAGCTGTTTGAAGAAGAAAAACAACAACAAAAAGCACTTATTGAAGCGGGATTAGATGAGCTTGGCATCACCGAGCCTTACCTACGTGATTTTGCCTTAGACGTGGTGGACGAAGCGCATAAACATGTCAAATCAAACTGGCAACTAGAAAAAGCGCAACGCATTAAACCATCACTGTGGTGGAAACAAGTAGCACAGGCACAAGCGCAAAACCCGACAGCAAACACAGAAGCAAATACCCCTAAACTGTCCAATCTATCAACTGATGGCAAGGCATGGTTTATTCATCCGGTAGCGATGATGGATTATTTTAATATTGAAACGGCAAAACTTTGGCATGAGCCTTTAGAAAATCCACAAAGGACGAAATATAATTCAGGTGGTAGTGAAAGACCTCAAAATGGTGCCTTTGGCATGGTTCGTACAAATATTGATGGAACAAAGAAAGCTCATGCAGGCTTAGATATCTTTGCTGATATAAATACCCCTTGTTATGCATGTTTAGACGGTGAAATAGTGAGCTATATTCCTGAAGTTAAAAATAGTAAAGGCAAAGGTATTGGATATGGCAATGTGTTAGTCCTTAAAGTTAACGGTGAGGATTTAAGAAAATCACGAAATGACACTACCCTTGAATTTCCTCAAAAAGGTGAAATTGAGCAAGCAGCAGATTTTAATATTAATGCTGACTATTTTTACTTACGTTATTGTCATTTAAGTAATAAACGCGCTGACTTAAAAGTCGGGGATAAAGTTAAATCAGGTGACTTAATTGGCTACATAGGCGATACGGGTAATGCTGAAAATGTCGTTAATCCTCACCTGCATTTCGAAATTGCAATGAATCCAACGGGTAACCGCTCTACAGAATATGATACGCAAACCAATAGATTAGGCTTTAAAATTAATCCTGCGTTATTTGTTAATTTACAGCCAATAGATAAAGATGAACAGACAAAAGTAAAAGAGCGAAGAGATAACAAAAAATAATAAGAAAGTACAATGTAAACAAAGTAACAACATCCAAAAAATAAGGAATATCAATATGAAGTATATAAAGTGTATATTGCTGACCCTATTCTTAACCCCCACTATCAGCCATGCCATTTTTCGCATTTATACTGGCAATATTGGGCAAGATAACGCCGAATTTTATTTTGATGATGAATATGCTTTTTATATTGCTGGTAAAGAGCAGCAAATTAAACATTTAAGTTTTATAAGCGAAAGAGAACGTAATGATAAGTTTAATTTTATAATTACTTACGCAAATTCTTCTTTTAAAAACATATTAGATAAAATATATATTGAAAATTTTGATGACAGCACGTTTCGTAATGATATAGGAGGTTATCAATATCTCACAGGCTACACTCTTAACGGAGACAAAGTAAATTTACACAAAATATTTGAATATAATACCATTGATGAACGAACATGGCGAGAAGTAGAATTTAACAATATTGAATTTTTACAGAATCATAGTTCCAAAGATTTTTATTTTAAAGTGATGGTTTCTAAACTCAAAAAATCGACTGGCAACATAGTCGGTATCAAAATATATCGCAAACATGATGGTAAGCTTATTCAAACCATTAACGGCATCGACGGGTGTGATTTTCTTGGCTATGTTAATATCGTGAATCACGAAAACACTGATTATAATTTTGATGGTGATAATAATGATTTTCGTCTCGTTAAAGACAGATATCATGGGCCCAATACCACCGCAGAATATTATGTTTACGACAAAACACAACAACAATTTGTCAAATTAAATCTCGATGGTAATGATTTTCGTTTTGATCGCGAAGCAAAAACTGCCACTAGCTATAAAACCTGCCCAGGTAAAAAAGAAAATGATCATATATCGCTAACCGATAATTTTCAATACATAGGCAATAATCGCTATAAACGGGTCAAAACCGAATGCCTGTATAAATCGGGGGAATATCTGAACGAAGAAAATAACCAATTTGAATATAAAAAACAAAGGGCGTGCAGACCTAAAGAAATAAAAGATTGTCGAAATTATATTGATAATAATGATTATGATAGTTATTAATGGTACTGAGCTAATCGCTTTATGCTTGAAAACAAGCCGTACTGGATAGCCGCCAGTAAAGTCTTACACCTTAATGGCGAAGAGGGGCAACTCACTTCAAGCGTAAGTTATTGGCATGCTTTTCCGTTATCATTAGATGACAACCTTTCCCCACAGGAAAAGAAACGTAATACGGTATGTTACCCTCGTACCGTATCCCTAATTTCATTAGAAAATGACGGCTTGATAGCGATAGATGATGAAAACACAACCTGGGTACAAGTGACGGCACTGGATGAGCAAACGCTACCGATACATGGTTGGGTGAATATAAAAGACAATGCACAAGCGCATATCAAACGGCGTAGTCCATGGCACTGGCCTGGGTTTGAAACGATAGAAGAAAAGGCCACGGTTGGCGAATTATCTAACAAGATAGGCAAGAATAAAGTAGCGAAATTAGATTTAGCCGATTACACCCCAGCGATGCGGGCATTACACCAAATCTTAACGGGCACACTGATTTATTCAATCCAACGAAAAAAAGACCTACCGCCGCCGACTTTTACGGATAGGGATTTAAAGGAAGGATTACGCCGAAGCTGGACGGCGGAGCTGATAGGGCATTTACTGGTGAAATATGAAAGTGAATGGTATGCCGATGAAGCATTAAGCAAATGGAACGAAATTGATGAGCTATTTGAAGAAGAAAGACAACAGAAAAAAGAGCTTATTGAAGCGGGCTTAGACCTGCTCGGTATCACCCGGCCTGACCTCCGTGATTTTGCCTTAAGCGTGGTGGACGAGGCGTTTAAATATATCGAAACAAATTGGAAAATAGAAAAAGCGCAACGCATTAAACCGTCACTGTGGTGGAAACAAGTGGCACAGGCACAAGCCCAAACCCCGACAGCAAACACAGAAGCAAATACCCCTAAACTGTCCAATCTATCCGCAGATGGCAAGGCGTGGTTTATTCATCCGGTAGCGATGATGGATTATTTTAATATTGAAACAACAAAACTTTGGCATGAGCCTTTAGAAAATCCACAAAGGACGTATTACAATTTTAGTGGTGCGGATAGGGCTCAAAATGGTGCTTTTGGTATCGTTCGAACTCGTTTAGATAAAAATAACCCTAAAAATACAATACCTTGGGCTCATGCTGGTTTAGATATCTTTGCCGATATAAATACACCTTGTTATGCCTGTTTAGATGGTGAAATAGTGCAATATAAAAATGAGGGGAATAACGGATATGGCAATGTACTTGTTATTAAAGTTAAAGGCGATGATTTAAGAAAATCACGAAACGAGACAGACCTAGAGTTTCGTGATAAAGGTGAAATTGAACAAGCCAAGGATTTTAATATTAATGCTGACCATTTTTATTTGCGCTATTGTCATTTAAGTGATAAACGTGCTGACTTAGAAGTGGGTGATAAAGTTAAATCTGGCGATTTAATTGGCTATACTGGCGATACCGGTAATGCAAAAGAATGCCTTAATCCTCACCTACATTTTGAAATTGCAATGAAGATAACAGGTAACCGCTCTACCGCATATGATACGCAAACCAATAGATTAGGCTTTAAAATTAATCCTGCGTTATTTGTTAATTTACAGCCAATAGACGAAGATGAACAGAGAAAAGTAAAAAAGCGAAGAAAAAAGAACGAAACTTAAATAACAACGCCAAATAAAAAATAAGGAATATCAATATGAAGTATATAAAGTGTATATTGCTGACCCTATTCTTAACCCCTCACTATCAGCCATGCCATTTTTCGCATTTATATTGGCAATCTTGGGCAAGATAACGTCGAATTTTATTTTGATGATGAATATGCTTTTTATATTGCTGGTAAAGAGCAGCAAATTAAACATTTAAGTTTTATAAGCGAAAGAGAACGTAATGATAAGTTTAATTTTATAATTACTTACGCAAATTCTTCTTTTAAAAACATATTAGATAAAATATATATTGAAAATTTTGATGATGTCACTTTTTATCATGGGACTGAAGCCTATCAAAATCTCACAGGCTACACCCTTAACGAAGACAAAGTAAATTTACACAAAATAGATGAGTTTATTTGCATTACTAGAACAAGAGATTAACGTATTGAAATCAATATTCAAAAAATTTGAAGATCAGCTTTTATTGTATGCATTTTTATAGTAATTCTTCTGTTTTTATCTGGTGAATTTACGCTGGGTAATATTATTTTTGCTGATATTTGGATAGGATACTTTTTGTGCTCTGGATTTTTTTATATTATATTATATAAAAAAATTAAGCAACACGTGTTACACTTACGGGGGTAAATTTTTATACTTTTAGGTTGGTAAGATGCCTATAATATTAATTTATCTATAATAAACAAGAAATATTTTGCTCAATTTCTTCGTGCACAAGAAATATTCCGCCCAATATAATGATGTCGTCGATCTAGATATTAGACGACCTAAATCACAGGGGAAGTATGGTATCTTTTTACTATAAGCAGACGTACTTAGCAAAAAAGGGAATAGAGGTTAACAATAAAAAGAAAGTGATGTAAATGATAAAGGTAGCTGTTATTTAAAGTTAGTTTTAAAGCAGATAACATTTGATAGTGAAAGATTTTCTTTCTACAAAATATCTTTATATATTGATTAATAAAAATGGTAATTAGAGTAATTTTTAATTCCTGATAAGATATCGCGTAAATATAAAATGAAAATGTAAACTAAGTTGCAAACATAGAGGAAATCAATCAACCAAGTTGGCTCTATCAATTTGAGGCAATAAGTTTATGACAAGTAGGAATGTATTGTTTTATAGAAAATTAAAATCGATTCAAATATAAAAACTTTAGACATTAGTCAATAAATCATAAACATAAAAAATGAAGGAATAAAACAATGGGTAAAAATGTGGTTCGATTAGGCGATCCAACAACACATGGCGGTTCGGTCATATCTGCATCCTCAACGACAATAATTGAAGGAAAACCTGTCGCTTTGATTGGTGATCTTGTCAGTTGTCCTAAAAAAGGTCATGGCATAAATAAAATTATTGAAGGGGCTAAAATGGGCTTTTTTGATGGTAAGCTTGTGGTCATTGATCAGTGTTTATGTGAATGTGGCTGTAAAGTTCTTTCTACAATTAACTCTGCAATAATGGAATAATATTATGTCTTGGCCTAAACCTATCATCATTGATACCTTAAAAGCGCCTAAAGCATTACATCGTGGATGGTGGCTATTCTTTTTTATCGTATTAATTTTAATTTCAAGTATTGTGCTTGCTTTAATGTGGAGTGATAAAAACTATTTTTTTCAATGGCAATTTTGGTTAAGCATTATATTGATTTCGACCGTAATAGAGAGTATTGCACTTAGTATTCGGCTTTATCTTTATGGGCTGGCACAAGAAGAATATGAACTATGGCTACATGAACAAAAGAATATTGAGCAAAATTGGCAAAATTGGGCAATGCAATCACTAGTTGTTCTTGATAGTTTCTATGTTTTACCAAATGAACTCAAACTAAAAGACCTTTTGACAAATAATCCAGATGCGACTTCTAAAATTAATAAATCATTAGCATTTGAAGAAAAATTTGATTTGATTGAATCTATTGAAAGTTTATTTTTGTCAATGCGAGATGTGTTATCTCAACTTCCTATTAAAGAGCCGATCAACGTTATTGTTTACTCGTCACCTGAATCATATGGTCTTATTGAAAATAAGTTTAATGATGTCTGTGGTAGTGTAAAAATCGCACAACCTTATACTGTATCCCACCATGTTATGAATCATAGTGATATTGATAAATTAAGGGAATGGATTGATAGTCCTCAATCAGCCATACACTTAATTATTATTAATAACACTAACTCTTCAGGAACGGCTTTCTTGTGTGCTTTTTTATTGATGGATAAGGCATACTATCAAGATTTAGCAATTGACATAGCAAAAAGTGAAATTTTAAGGCCAATGATAACCTCGGATATGCCTTTAGGCGTTCAGCAGATGGCCGAAACCCAACCAGCCATTCATCAGATAAAACAACTTTGGTTTTCAAATCTTGATAACAAAAAACAAGTAGATGTTACTAAACAGTTGGCTGAATGGGAAATTTCGCCTGAACAGATGTATCAATTAGAAAGTATTGTTGGTAATCAAACAGAATTTTCTTTCTGGCTTTCACTAGCATTGACGTGCGAAACGGTAATTCAAACAAAACAAAATAATTTAATTGCTGCAATAAACCAAAATCAATGGTTGCTTTCAGTCGTAACAGCAGTAAATGGGGAATAATAAATGAAAAATAAATGGAAAAACATTGGTTATATTTTGCTTATATTTTTAGGCGCTATATTATTAACCTTAGCACTTATTTTTTTTGGTGATAAGTTTGGTTATGACACAATGAAGGAAAAAATCACCATTTGGGTGCAAGTAATGTTACTGCTATTAGGTTTGTTATTTTTACCCGCTGTCTTCACAATGGGATACAAATTATGGAATCAAGAAAAAGCTAAGCGTGAGGAACTTAACCCAACAGAAAATAAAAAGCAAAAAAAACAAAAAGTCATTCTATTTGCTGAGTTTCTGGATATTCAAAAACAGTGTCGATATCGTTATGGCTTTTTTTGGCGTTATAAAGTTTGTAAATGTTTAGTTCTGGGGCATCACTCTGACATTGAGCATTTGTTACCTAATTTGTCACAAGATCAATGGCAATTGTCTGATAATACGCTCATGGTGTACGGTGGCGATATTCAAGATGAGCCAAATACACAATGGTTAGAAACCTTAAAAAAATACTTTTCGCGTATTTTACCATTTTTTAGCAAACCGCTTGATGCAGTTATTTGGGTTGCGCCTAAGCATTATCTTGATGATAACCGCCAACAACAATTATTGCTTGAAAAGGCCGTATTAAAGCTACAAGCTCGTAATAAAGTTTTAAAATGGTCTGCACCGCTTTATTTAGTTGCAGGGCAGCTGTGTGAATGGTCACAAACAGGGCGGGTAGAGCAGAGTGTTGGCGTGCTTTTCACTGAGTTAAAACAAGATGACATGGAATCGGTTGTTGTGTCTCTTAATCAATTAGCAAAAGAGTGTAGTCAACGAGGCGTAAGGCAACTTAAAGATAATACTTGTTATTCGTTTTTGCTCAAATTAAGTCAGGATTTAGTTAAGCGCGATATCACGAATATTAGACGTTATTTAACATCTCTAATTGCTTTTCCTTATTCTCCTCATGTTCGAGGACTCTTTTTTGCTCCTCCTCAATCAAAGTCAAATAATGAAAATATGCCCATTTTTGAGCATTCTTTAGCCATGACTCCGACATGGCAATCAATTCGAGATGATGCTAATTCACAAATGGGGCGACGCATGGGGATCCAATGGGATATTTGGTCTTGTTATGCACTACTTTCACTTATGGGCGTAATGTGTATAGCGCTGTGTACTTCGTATTTTCGAAATGCATCGCTTATTGATGATAGTTTTGAACTTGTTAAGCAAGCTGATGATTCCATTAAACAAGATTATACTTCACGGTTACAAATACAACATCAGTTACAACAGCATTTAGAGCAGTTACTTTATCGTCAACAACATGGTGCGCCTTTATTTAATCGGTTTGGCTTAAATCATAATGATGAGGTACTTAAAAGAATGTGGCTTACCTATCGTGCAACAAATTCACGTAATATTGCTACGCCATTTCATAATATAATGACCGATTATTTGAACTTATTAACTGAATTACCACCAGGTGATCCTCGTCGGGAAAAATTAGTCGATTCTGCATATGATGTATTAAAAGCTTATTTAATGATGGGATACCCAGATAAGAGTGATGGGCTTTATTTGAGTCAGTTTGCTACAACTAAATGGCGAGCGCCAGAAGGTGTGAGTGATGGTGATTGGCAACGACTTATGCCTGATTTGGTTCGTTTTTGGGGACAGATGCTTAATTTACATCCTGGTTGGGCGCAAAGTAATGATACTCGTTTAGTTAAAGACGTTAGACAAATTTTAATTAATAAAATTGGTGTACAAAATGCTGTTAATACACTTTATCAAGAGATGATTCAACGAGCGAGCCAGCATTATGCAAATCAAAATTTGAATCAGTTACTTGAAGGGTTAGACAGTCAAATGCTGTTTTCAACGGATACCGAGATTCCTGGCGTTTATACCCGCAAAGCTTGGGATAATACTATTAAAGATGAAATTGCTGAGGTGGCAAAATATCGAAAAGAACAAATTGATTGGGTATTGAGTGATGGAGAAAATGATTTAACGGCTTCAATTTCTCCTGATACGTTAAAAAAACAACTAACCGACCGTTATTTTAGTGAATATGGTGCTGCATGGTTAAACTTTTTAAATACAATTCAGTGGCATTCATCTAATAATGTTTCAGATGTTATTGAGCAACTTACTTTACTTGCTGATACTCGTCAGTCTCCTTTAATTGCTTTACTCAACGTGGTTAAGTATCAGTCTGAAGTTGCTTATTCAGGTGATGGTTTATCCGATAATTTAATTCGTTCTGCCCAAGAGTTAATTGGAAATAAATCAAAGACAGGATTGCCGATAAATAACGAGGCTTCTGGACCATTAACAGCAACATTTTTACCTGTTACCAGTTTGCTTAATAATAACAATACGAATGGACTTTCTTTGCAGACCTATTTGTTACGCATTACTCAAGTTCGTTTAAAATTACAAAATATAGCCAATAGTGCCGATCCCCAAGCGATGATGCAAGGATTAGCGAAAAGTGTTTTTAAAGGTACTTCAATTGATTTAACCGAAACGCGAGATTATGGAAACTTAATTGCCGCTAATTTAGGTGAAGAGTGGTCTGGATTTGGTTATAGCTTATTTAAACGACCGTTAGAACAATCATGGCAAGTGGTGTTAGCGCCAGCGGCCAATAGTTTTAATGAGGTTTGGCAAAATTATATTGTTAGTCAATGGGAAAAATCTTTTGCTGGTCGCTATCCTTTTAAGAATAGTGACAACGAAGCATCATTGGCTGAACTAGCCCGTTTTTTACGTGCCGATACAGGAATTATTGATAGTTTTATCACCAGTGAGCTAAGTGGAGTGTTGGAAAAGAAAGGTGGAAGTTGGGTTATCAACTCTGTCAATGCTCAAGGTCTTAATTTTTCACCTAAGTTTCTTGATGCGTTAGAATTATTTAATGAATTATCGGCAGAGCTGCTCACAACAGGGGATGTCGCTTTATCATTTGATATCATGCCCCGTAGTGGTAGCAAAATTACGCGGACAGAATTGGTGGTTAATAAGCAAAAGCTGGAGTATTTTAACCAGTCTCCTACTTGGAAACGCTTTAATTGGCCAGGTGATGGATATTCACCTTATTCACAGCTAAGCTGGAGTAGTGATACGTCAGGATTACGGCTTTATCAATACTATAGTGGTGATTGGGCGTGGATCCGTTTACTTGGATCAGCTTCTGTCAAACCGTTGGATTCAAGCCGTTATGAAATTGTTTGGAAAGCACCAGATCAACGTAAGTTAAGATTTATTTTACGTACTCAGTTAGGGGGTGGTCCGTTAACATTATTGAAGTTACGTAATTTTACTTTACCGAAAACGGTATTTGAATAACAATTAATTAAAATAAAATATTGGATTATTATTATGTTTAGCCAATTATTAAGCCGTTTTTTAGGGCAACAAACCCCTAGTCAATCTGTGACAAGGGAGTTAAACCAACGTTGGAATGACTGGTTGCAACCCATTGCACCAGACAAGCCTACAGGCGAGGATTTAACCTATCACGACACATTCCAAGAAATTAAAGAAGAGATCGCAAAATTGTCAGGGGTTGATTACCCACTGATTATTACTGAAAGTGAAACAATATTAAAACAAAATAGTAAAGATATTCGTGTTGCAACTTATTATTGTTTGGCACGCTTATATATCGATGGTGCGGATGGCTTTGCTGATGGTGTTGAGCTGTTAGCTGGGTTACTGGATAAATTTGGTTCATCAATTTATCCTTCACGGCATAATATTCGTAAAAATGCGGTAGAATGGCTTGCTAATGCAAAATTTGTTGATCAACTTACTCAATTACGCCCTATACCTGAACTTTGTTTGACGCGTATTATTGTTGCGTTAAATCAAATTGATCATTGTTGCCAAAAAATTTTTGTTAGTGATGATCCTAATCAACCCATTGATTCCCCCGATTTGTCAGCGTTAGTTCACTTTTTTAATAATGGCATAAGTCAACCTACTAAAACGGCTAATGTTGCGCAAGCCACTTCGGTAGCTCCAGAACCTTCTTCGCAATTAGATTCACCTAAAAATATAACTGGAATGAAGATTGGTTCTCAACGTGATTTGCTCGATCTGGCCCGTAAAATGGCGACTTTTTTGCGTGAAAAGCCTGATGGTTATCTTGCCGCTGGTCGCTTTTTAAGGGTGCTGAGATGGGATACGATTATTGATTTACCTCCTGCTGATCATCGGGGAAAAACACGACTACCGGCCCCAAGAACAGAGCTTAAACAGCATATTAGCCGTTTAATTCTTCAACAACAATGGTCAGAGCTTTTTGAACGTGTCGAAGCTGCTTTTATGGAAAGCGCTAATCATTTTTGGTTAGATTTGCAACGGGCAACGGTAATGTCGTTACAAAAAATGGGACAGCCTTATCAATCATGGGCGGATATTTATTTAACTGATATTGGTTTAATGTTAGAGCGGTTAAATGGTGTTGAACACCTATTTTTTGAAAATGGTATGCCATTTGCTGATGATGAAACATTAGATTGGATTGCAAATAATGCGCGTATTCATCATTTAGATGAAGGTGACAGTATGCAACCCATTGCAGTATCTGCTGATGATGATTGGAATGAAATTGAAAAACAAGCTTTAGAGCTAGCTCATGCCGAAAGTTTAGAAAAAGCGTTTTATTGGCTACAAAACTTGCCATTGTTACGTTCCCCTAAACAACGCTTTTTATTGCAATATACACAGGCAAGAGTTGCAGATCAGCTTGGTAAGCAAGATATTGCATTAAAGCTATTTATTGGTTTAAATAATCAACAAAAATCCTTGACATTATTACAGTGGGAGCAAGAATTGTTGTTTGAGGTTAAGCGATGTTTATTGCGATTAATCAAGCAAAAAACAAAATCTAAAGAAATAATCAAGCCACATTTGTTAGAGTTAGTTGAGTTATTACAACAAGAGCTAATCCAACTAGATCCAGCAAGGGCATTAAGTGTGATGTAATTTTATCAACGATAAAAAATAATCAGACTAAATAATATAAAAAATAAAGAGATAAACAATGGATGATTTAATTTTACGTTATTATGAATCAGAAATGCGTTACTTGCGAGATGCAGGAAAAGAATTTTCGAAAATTCATCCTGATAGAGCAAGTCAACTGAATTTAGATCGCGTTGGTGATCGTGATCCTTATGTGGAGCGATTATTTGAAGGCTTTGCTTTTTTAACTGGGCGGCTACGCCAAAAAATTGATGATGATTTACCGGAACTTACTGAAAGTTTAGTGAGTCTACTTTGGCCACACTATTTGCGGTTAATTCCGTCATTGTCTATTATTGAATTAACGCCAAATTATATGACATTATCTTGCCCTGAAGTGATTCCTAAAGGATTACAAGTACAGACAGAACCACTTGGTCAGGCAGGTACGCAGTGTCCATATCGTACGACACAAGCAGTGACACTACAACCAATACAAATCAGTCAAGCAAAAATAGGTATCAATCATGATGGTCGAAGCATGATTACTCTTCGTCTCCGTTTTGGTGAGTTAGCTGATCTTCAACTACTTGACTTGTCCCGACTACGATTATATTTAAATGCAGATGGACCGATTGCATCAGCGTTATATTATGCGTTAACACAGCAAGTAGCTTCAATATATTTGCGTTATGCAACCCAACCTGAAAAACGCATAAATTTGCAAGGTAAAATAACCCCAGTTGGTTTTGGTGACGATGAGCGTTTGTGGCTAAAACCTGATAATGCTTTTGCTGGGTATCAACTATTATTAGAGTATTTTGCATTTCGTGAAAAATTTATGTTTGTTGATTTACATGGATTAGAGAAACATGCTATTGCGGAACAGTGTGATTACATTGATATCGAACTATTGCTTAATCAAACTTGGCCAAGTGATATGCCTTTTGACCATAGTAATATCCGCTTGCATTGTGTACCAGCCATTAATTTATTCGATATGGAAGCTGATCCTATTGTTGTTAACCAATTAGAAAGTGAATATTTGCTTCGTCCATTATTGCGTCAAAGTGGACATGTTGAGGTTCATTCTGTTGAGCATGTCGAGTCTATCACTCGTAATGGACGTTACCACTATGTCCCTTTTACGAGCTTTAAACATCGGGGTGGTATGTTACGGCATGATGCCCCAGAAAGGTACTATCATACCCGAGTTCGCAAAGGTGCTTCAGGTTTACATGATACTTGGTTGATTTTGGGCGGTAAAATTTGGGATAAAGACGATGAGCTTGAGCCAGAAACTTTATCATTACGCATCACTGGTACTAATGGCATGTTACCGCGTAAAGCCTTACGTAATGCCCGAATTCATGAGCTGTGTCATTCGCAAAATTTTATCGCAAAAGTGCGAAATTTATGCTCTCCAACGTTACCTTGTTATCCACCAACAGAAGATCGCTTTTATTGGCGAGTGCTATCGCATTTAGCGCCTAATTATCTGTCATTAATGAATGCAGAGGTGTTGCGTGGAACGCTTGCTTTATATGATTGGACAGATAACGAATTAAATCGCCGGCGTTTAGAGGGAATAGTAGAAGTTTCTCATCGAATGATTAAACGTATTGAAAAAGGGATGTTACAACGTGGTATAGAAATTGAGGTGACAATTAATAGTTACCAATTTACAGGTGATGGTGATGTGATGCTTTTTGGTGAGTTGTTACACCAATTTTTTGCATTATATGCCGATGTTAACTTATTTACGCAATTAGCGATTATAGTTTTACCAACAGGAAATAAAATTGTATGGCATCACAGCAAAGCATCGAAAGCAGTCCTTTAATGCAGGCTCTTGAAAAGAACCTGCCAAAAATCAATTTTTATCGTTTTTGTCAGTTAATTGAACAAATTTATGCAGATGGTCCTGTATTGGGTAAACACGAAACCCCAACAGCGGATCCTTTGCGTTTTGCTCCATCTATCGATATGTCTTTTCCTGCAAGTGAATTGAAATATATAGAGAGGGCACCTTATATCAATCGGCCAACTACAGTTAGAACTCGATTTTTAGGGTTGTATGGTGTTGATGCTGCATTACCACTCGGCTTACTTGATAATATTATTCGCCGTGAAGAAAACTATCAAGCCATGACCGACTTTTTAGATATATTTAACCATCGAATAATAACCCAATTTTATCGGATTTGGTTGAAATATCATTATCCGGCAAGCTTTTTAGATGGTGGAAAAGATCCGATATCACTATGTTTACTTGGATTAACGGGATTTGGTATAGAAGGGACAAGTAAACAAATTGGTACGCCACTATCTCGGTTTTTAGCATTATTAGGTTTAATTACACAAAAAACACGTACAGCCGAAGGAATAGTTGGATTAGTACGAGTGTTAGTCAATGATGCAAAAGTTGTTGTAAGTGAGTTTCATCCAGTTTGGCACTCAATTGATAACCCTGCACAGTTGGGGGGAAAACGGCATGAACGAGCTGCTTTAGATGGTGGCGCTATATTAGGATCTCGCTTTAGAGAATGTAATCAAACCGTCCATATTGCTATTACTCCACAATATGAAAGCCAGATCGCAGATTTACTACCTGGTGGGAAATTATATCATGACTTATTGGCTCTATTACGCGCTTACTTGGGATATCAAGTGGATGCCAAAATGACGCTCTATATTCAGCGTCAATTTTTACCTCGTAGTCAATTGGTATCTAAAAATAGTCGATTAGGGCAAACTGCATCGTTCACTAAAAAAGCAGTAGATGGTGAACCTATTCAAGATGAAGTCGCTGTAAATTTAGGCTGCTATTGCGGCATTAGTTATGCAGCATAATATAAAGAAAGGAAATAAATATGAAAATAATTAATATATTCATTACTATCTTATTAACTATGTGTCTAACAGGATGTGGTATTGCGCAAAGTGTCTCAGAAAAAGCGACTGATTTGAGCAACTCTGTTTTTAAATGGGATGTAAGAACTTTACATTTAGATATTACAGCAAGAGCTGAGTTAAATATAGATGATGAAGGGCGATCCTCACCAGTTGTGATTCGAATTTATCAATTAAAAGAAGCTGACGTTTTTAATTCTGTTGCTTATCAAGAGTTAGTTGATCAAGATAGTGATGAACTAAAAGATTCATTGATTGAAAGTAAAGAAATAGTATTAAAACCAGATACCGCGATTTCTATTGATGTTGCATTTGATAAAAAGGCTAAAGCGGTAGGTATTGCTGCGCTTTATAAAGAACCAGACTTAAAAGATAATAGCTGGCGACTAGTGTTAAAACGTGGAGACTTAAACATTACTCAACCACGTCAAATAATCGCAAGTCAATACACAATAAAATTGGTGGAAGAAAAATAAATGAGTGCTTCATTATACGACCAGCTTTATGGTTATTTTGAATCAGGCATAGCCGTTGAAGATGTAAGTGAAAATGAACAGACAATTATCAGCGTAATGGATAATATTGAACGTATTTTAAATAGTCGAGCAGGCGCTGTAAAACACATGCCAGATTATGGATTACCCGATATGTCAACGATCTTTCAAGCTTTACCGTCATCGGCTTATATTTTAATGAGAGCAATTGAGAAAACACTGCTTCTTTATGAACCAAGGCTTGCATCAATTAAGGTTAATATTGCGGAAGAAAGCAGTGATTCAATGGTGCTTGGTTATGAACTTATTTGTCATTTTAAAGAAGGTGGACTAGTTAAGTATGGGACTTATTTTATGCCCGACGGTAAAGCGTGTTTGAAATATACACGAAAAGATCGCAGTTATAGATATAGTTAAGAAACAGTAGTTCATATTTAAGCTGATATAGGCTAATTATGCATCGGTATTTATTTTGGCAAAATGGGGAACAAATGAATAAAATAAGTCTTTCAGTTACTTTTACTTAAACTAAAAAAGAATTTGGTGATAGAATCGAGTTTCACCCGTAAAGGTAATTGCAAAAAATCTAGGTTGGGAAAATGATGATAATAAAATTTTGCTTGGTGATTTAAAAAATCATATATCATTTTTTTAAATCATTTTCTATCATACTAAGCGTAATCTATGTAAGAAAATATCGGGTTATTTACATTGCATGATTAAATTAACCCGCTAAAAACACATAGGGCTTTTAACCAGACATTGCTTAAGCTTTTGTTCTCTCTCTTTTACATCTCTAACTATTTGCTGGTTATGCCACATCGCCATGAAAGTCCCGTTAGCAAGCGGGTATCGTGAATTCCTGATTAATTATGATGCTGATCGAATGTTTTAACGAATAGTGACTGTGAAGCTTCAACTAATCACGAAATGGTATAGAATCCTGAATATTTTTTACAAAAAATACAGCCTAAAAGTAAATGCCTTGTCTTCATTCAAGCCCCTATCGTTTTCGGTTTTCTCAGTTGTTTGAGCTAGGTGGTTTTGTGAATTTCTGATTGATGCGATGCTGATGGCATGTTTTAGCGAATAGTTACTGCGAAGCTTCGACTCATCACGAAACGGTATAGAATCCTGAATATTTTTTACAAAAATACAGTCTAAAATTCATGAAAGTCCCTATCGCTTTCGGTTTTCCCAGTTGTTTGAGCTAGACGGTTTTGTGAATTTTTGATTGATACGATGCTGATCACATGTGTTAACGAATAGTTACTGCGAAGCTTCAACTAATCGCGAAACGGTATAGAATCCTGAATATTTTTTACAAAAATACAGTCTGAAAGTAAATGCCTTGTCTGCATTCAAGTCCCTATCGTTTTCGGTTTTCTCAGTTGTTTGAGCTAGGTGGTTTTGTGAATTTCTGATTGATGCGATGCTGATCGCATGTTTTAACGAATAGTTACTGCGAAGCTTCGACTCATCACGAAACGGTATAGAATCCTGAATATTTTTTACAAGAAATATAACATAAGGAATGAATAGTTATGTAAATAGCCCATAGTAAGCATACAACTTATGTAGAATGAGCGATTTTTATAGAAAAAAACACAACGATTTTTTCACAACACCCAAAGTTTTATATTGTCATTTATTCAGCGTAAGAATATGCCGACAATTCAAACCCAACCGTTTAAATAAACATCTTCTTTATACAATTAACCTTGTTCTGCAAGGGTTGCTTGTACAATTCTTAATGCATCGAAAGTTTCTTTAACATCGTGTACGCGAATAATGTGTGCGCCTTTCATTGCTGCAATCACAGCACACGATACGCTACCTAGCATACGTTCTTGCGGTGGCACATTTAATACTTGTCCTATCATGGATTTTCGAGACATGCCCGCTAATAAAGGTAAGTTAAAATGATGGAACTTTTCGAGTGTTGCCAATAGACGGTAGTTGTGTGCTAGTGTTTTGCCAAATCCAAAACCGGGATCCAATATAATTTTTTCGCGGTTAATACCGGCATTTATGCAACGATCAATGTGTTTGCCAAAAAATTGGTCAACTTCTTGATAAATATCTTGCTGGTAGTGTGGTGCATTTTGCATGGTTTTAGGCGCGCCTTGCATATGCATAATACAAACTGGTAGTCCTGTTTGAGCTGCTGTTTCAAGTGCACCAGGTTCTGTTAAGGCTCGAACATCATTAATTAGGTGTGCTCCAACTTTTGCTGATTCAGCTATGACTTGTGGCTTTGAGGTATCAACTGAAATCCAAACATCAAAATAACGAGCAATTTTTTCAACTAATGGCACAACGCGGTTAAGCTCTTCATCAACCGAAACTTCGGCTGCACCAGGGCGCGTTGATTCACCGCCGACATCAATAAATGTTGCACCAGCTTGAATCATGCTGTCAACGCGACGCATAGCATCATCAAGGTTGTTATAGTTGCCACCGTCAGAAAATGAATCTGGCGTCATATTAACAATGCCCATCACTTGTGGAAATGAAAGATCTATCACTTGATTTTGAAAATGTATTTCCATGATTAAAAACCTTATTTGATTAAAATTAATGATGCAGTCGTTTAAATGATCTTTAAAGTTATTAAGCACAATTAAAGTGAAATGTTCAATGTAATTGTGGTTTTTATTCCTGCAAATGTGTAAGTTATTTTTATTTTACCGATAAAAAACGCGCCGTAGCGCGTTATTTTTATTAAAGCAAATTAACTTTCTGATTGTGGTGATGTGTTACTACCATCATTTGCTGCTTTTTCATCGCTTTCTGTCCAACCATCTGGAGGTGTGACAGGTTGACGATTCATCAGTTCATCAATTTGTTGTTTATTGATTGTTTCATATTTTAACAGTGCATCTTTCATGGCATGAAGAATATCAATATTTTCCGTTAAGATAGTTTTTGCACGTTGATAGTTACGTTGAATAATAGCGTCAACTTCTTCATCAATAATTTGAGCAGTACTATCTGAAATTTTTTTCAATGGTCCATAAGATGATTCTTCGTACTCAAATAATACAGGCGGTAAACGTTCTGAGAATCCCCATTGGGTTACCATTGCTCGAGCAACATTAGATGCATATTGAATATCACTTGATGCACCCGATGTAATTTTATCTTCACCAAAGATTAATCCTTCAGCAATTCGGCCAGCATAAGCGGTAGATATTTTTGATTCTAATTGAGTTCGGCTCTGGCTAATTTGGTCACCTTCAGGTAAAAAGAATGCTACACCTAATGCTCGTCCACGTGGGATGATAGTTACTTTATGAAGTGGATCGTGTTCTGGCACAAGATAACCAACAATCGCATGCCCAGCTTCGTGGTAAGCAGTATTCGTTAATTGTTCTTTCGTCATAGATAATGAACGGCGTTGAGTTCCCATATTGATTTTGTCTTTGGCTTCCTCAAATTCTTCCATGGTAACGACTCGTTTATTACGACGTGCAGCAAATAGCGCAGCTTCGTTAACTAAATTAGCAAGTTCTGCGCCAGAGTAATTTGGTGTGCCACGAGCTAATACCGATAAGTTGACATCAGAACCCAACGGAACTTTGCGTACATGAACAGCAAGAATTTGTTCACGGCCTTTCATGTCTGGTAAGCCAATTTGCACTTGACGGTCAAAACGACCAGGACGGAGTAATGCCGAATCTAATATATCAACTCGGTTAGTTGCAGCGATGATAATGATGCCACTATTAGCCTCAAACCCATCCATTTCAACCAACATTTGGTTTAATGTTTGTTCACGTTCATCATGACCTCCCATTGAGCCAGCGCCACGCTTGCGACCGACGGCATCAATTTCGTCAATAAAGATAATACAAGGTGCGTGTTTACGGGCTTGTTCAAAGAGATCGCGCACTCGCGATGCCCCCACACCCACAAACATCTCAACAAAGTCAGAACCTGAAATGCTAAAAAAAGGCACATTGGCTTCACCCGCAATGGCTCTTGCTAGTAAGGTTTTACCTGTTCCCGGTGGTCCTACCATTAAAATCCCTTTTGGTATGCGCCCACCTAATTTTTGATATTTGCCTGGATCTCGTAAAAAGTCGACAACTTCTGTGACTTCTTGTTTTGCTTCTTCGCTGCCAGCAACATCGGTAAATTTTGTTTTGACTTGGTCTGGCGTTAACATTTTCGCTTTACTTTTACCAACTGACATTGGGCCACCCTTACCACCACCTTGCATTTGGCGCATCATAAATAGCCAAAAACCAATGAGTAAAATGATAGGGAACCAAGAGATGAGAATACTACCTATTAGGCTTGGTTTTTCATCAGGACTACCATAGACGGGTACTTTATTGGCTAACAAATCATCCATTAGTTTTTCATCAAAATAAGGGATATAAGTGACATAATTGCCATTATTTTTGGTTGTGGCAACAATTTCGCGTCCGTTAATATGCACTTCTTGGATTTTACCAGTCGTGATATCGGAATTAAATTGGGTATAATTGACTTGGGGACCACTATTGGATATTGAGCTGAATTGGTTAAATACAGCAATCAATACTACAGCGATAACTCCCCAGATCAGTAAATTCTTTACCATGTCGTTCAAAAGAAAAACCTCTCATAAAAATTAACAGTTACGACCAAATTTAACAAAGTATGGTACTACAAAATTATACAACTGGCTACTTCATACCCATTGCAACAATATAAACTTCTCGAGACCTTGCGCGTGAAGCCTCAGGTTTGCGAATTTTGACGGTTTTAAACATTGATCGCACCTGTTTTAGATATTCTTCAAATCCTTCGCCTTGAAACACTTTTACAATAAAATTGCCATTAGGCGCAAGCACGTCTTTACACATATCTAATGCTAGCTCAACTAAATACATTGCTCTCGGTATGTCAACAGCCGGTTGTCCACTCATATTCGGTGCCATATCTGACATAACAACTTGGACTTTTTCTTCACCAACCCGCTCAAGTAAAGCTTTTAAAACTGCTTCATCGCGAAAATCGCCTTGAAGAAAGTCAACCCCAACAATGGGGTCCATTGGCAATAAATCACAGGCAATAATGCGCCCTTTATTGCCAATAAGCGATGCAACATATTGTGACCAACCACCAGGGGCAGCACCTAAATCAACAACGGTAATGCCAGGTTTAAATAATTTGTCACTTTTTTGTATTTCTTCGAGTTTGAACCATGCTCTAGAGCGTAAGCCTTTTTTTTGTGCTTGTTGTACAAAGCGATCATTAAAATGTTCATTGAGCCAACGTGTTGAGCTCGCTGAGCGTTTTTTATTACTCACAGCGAATAAATCCTTAATGTAAAGAGGTCACTTCATTGATTACAAATATATATAAGGGTAGAATAACAAAATTGCAACTTAATGTGATAAAAATTTAATGAATTTATCGAATAAACAAAAACAGTATTTAAAAAGTGAAGCTCATCATTTAAAACCTATTGTGATGATTGGCGCTAATGGATTTACCGAAGGCGTGCTTGCCGAAATTGAAAATGCCCTAAATTTCCATGAGCTAATTAAGATTAAAGTATCCGCTGAGGATCGCGAAACTAAAAAACTCATTTGTGATGCCATTATTCGTGAAACTAAAGCATTACCTGTGCAACAAGTGGGATCAATTTTCACGATTTTTAGACCAAGCGAAGATAAAAAAATCTCTTTGCCTAAATAAATACAACAACAGGGCTATGTGCCCTGTTTGTTTATCTGCCTTTATTGAAGATAGATGTTCAATATTAGATATATTCAACCTTAACAATATCAAATTCTACATCACCGCCCGGCGTTTTAATTTGTACGGTATCACCGTCTTCTTTGCCAATTAACCCCCTAGCAATAGGTGAGTTGACAGAAATAAGATTTTGTCTGTAGTCAGCTTCATCATCACCAACAATGCGATAGGTTGTTTCTTCGTCCGTTTCAATATTTATGACGGTTACTGTTGCGCCAAAAATAATACGTCCAGTATTTTTTACTTTGGTGATATCAATTATTTGTGCTTGCGATAATTTGCCTTCAATTTCTTGAATGCGGCCTTCACAAAAACCTTGCTGCTCTCTTGCTGCATGGTATTCAGCATTTTCTTTTAAATCGCCGTGTGCTCTTGCTTCGGCTATTGCTGCCGTTATTTGTGGTCTTTTGACATTTTTTAGCTCTTCAAGCTCGGCTCGTAATAATTCAGCTCCCTTAACTGTCATTGGGATTTGTTTCATCTAGGTATCTCCCGTTTTTACTTATATTAGATAAAAAACCACTCCTCCTTATCTTAATTAAAAGAAAGGAGAAGTGAATTGTTCTGTTAGTTATTTAAAATAACATTATGGTGAATGTTTATATCTTAACTGTCAAGTTAGCTTAATAACAAATCATTCATACCGAAAATGGGATGCTATTTTTATTAAAATCGGTTATCGTAAGGTAATTATTAGTAGTTCATTATAACAATTAAATTTATTTATGCGACGATTACGGTTTTACATAATCATCTCCCTATCTATTGTCTGGTTTTTGGTATTATTGTCTTATTTTGTTGTGCAAACCTCTTTTGGTGCCAAGATAGTCAGTCAGCAATTATCCAAATTAAGTTCTTTTAAAATTTCAATCGGCGGAGTTCATCACTCATTTTCAAATTCCTATGAATTAGTTTTTGATGATGTTGTTGTCAGCTCTAATAGGCAAGAGCTTGTTAATGTTCCTAAATTAGTCGTAGGATTAGATAAAAGTAATCTTTGGCAATTAACTCATTTTAACTATGTTATCGTCATTAATGGCAATATTAATATTAATGATACGCAATTTAGTCATTACGATTTTTCAACCAATACGTTAAAATTTGTCAATTCAAATGCTAATATTCTGGTTAATAATGGAAAGGAAACGCTTTCGTTCACCCAAATCAATGGAGGCATTAAACCCTTTGCTTCTTCAGGCGCGGATAAATACCAATTTGATTTTACGTCGCAAAAGGTTTTAGTAAAGCAAATCCCAATAAAATCACTGCTCATTCAAGGTTTTCATCGAGATGGTGTTACAACCATAACTAATTTAGGTGGTAATGTTAATGACGGTTTTTTTGTCAGTAAATTAAAAATCCTTACGGACAATAGTTTAAATATCGATCAATTAAAGCTGTACAATATAAACTGGCAATCAGCGGAAGATAATGTACTTAATAAATATTCTCATGTTCTGCCAAAGTTGATGATTAAACAATTATTAATATTTGAAAGCAGCATACAGTTACCTAGCTTTTTAATTGAAAAAGGCAATATTGAAGCGACTAATCTTCGTTATGATAAACAGTGGCACTTTGATCAAAGTGCTGTTATTTTTACTGCTGATCATGTTGTTTGGCATGATGAATTGTTTTCGTCGGTATTAGTGCAATTATCATCCTATGATCAAGAAGTGACAATTCAAAGAGTATTAGCAAAATGGAATAAAGGTAGTATCAATTTTGCTGGAAATTGGAAAGATAATACTTTACATCTAGAACAATTAACCTTAGCCGATATTAATTATGAGATTCCTGAAAAGTTAGATCTATTTGTGTTACCTAATATTTTTAGAGATATCAAAATTGATAAGCTTACGATTTTACAAAGTTTGATAATTAGAACACAGAGTGATTTCCCTTTTAGCCTATATAATTTTCAAGTTTCTGGTACCAATGTCACTTTAGCGAAAGATCAAAAATTAGGAATCTTCTCAGGAATTGTCTTTTTTAAATCTGAAAAAGGTTCAGTTAACCGAATTGATATTCGTTATCCCGATCTGGTTCTAACATTTGATTATGAAAACCATCCTTCGTTAATTTTTAGCACTTTAGCTAGTGGGGGAATGATTGAGTCAAGAGCAACAGTTGATTTATCGAAAAGTGAACCATTATCTTTGCAATTTAATGCTTATGGTGTAACAAGTTCACTACTAGAAAATTGGAAATTAGTAAATCAACCACCAAAAGCTATTAATTATTCAGCTAATTTAAATGGTAAATTATTGCCATTTAGTTTTTCAGGTACATTTTCTGCAAACGGGAATGATTATATTATCAATTTTGAGCATTGACTTTTATAAAAAGATCCTTATATGGATTGTTATGATGTTTAAGGTACTATATGCGTTTGGGTATAAAATAAACTCAATAATAAGTGTAATATGAGGGTGTAATGGTTCTTGTAAGATTAGATAAATGGCTTTGGGCTGCAAGATTTTATAAGTCTAGATCATTAGCTCGCGAAATGGTTGAAGGTGGCAAAGTGCACTATAATGGTCAACGCACTAAACCAAGTAAAATTGTTGAAATTGGTGCAATCTTAACACTTCGCCAAGGTTCGGATCAAAAAACAATTCAAATTTTAGCTATTAGTGAACAACGAAGAACAGCCATTGAAGCTCAACAACTTTATCAAGAAACCCTTGAAAGTATTGCTAAACGAGAAGCAGTAGCACAAGCACGTAAGCTTAATGCATTGACAATGCCGCATCCTAATAGAAGACCGGATAAAAAGGAGCGACGTAATTTGATTAAATTTAAATATGATAGGCAACAAGGTGGCAACAATTAATATGGATACTTTAAATCGGTTTTTATTTGATAATCATCCTATTCGTGGTGAAATTACTCGTCTTGAACAGACATATCAGGCAATTTTAGATAATCATACATATCCAATTGCGGTACAAAACTTGCTGGGTGAATTATTGGTTGTAACCAGCCTATTAACGGCAACACTAAAATTTGAAGGGGATATTGCTGTCCAGTTACAAGGTGATGGCGCGTTATCTTTAGCGGTTGTTAATGGCAATGATCAACAGCAGCTACGTGGTGTTGCTCGGGTTAACGGTGATATTGCTGATGATGCTACGCTTAAAGATATGGTTGGCAATGGTTATATTGTTATTACTATTACACCAAAGCATGGTGAACGTTATCAAGGCATCGTTGGACTAGAGAAAGATACACTTATTGGTTGTATCGAAAATTATTTTATGCAATCAGAGCAACTTCCTACACGCTTATTTGTTAAAACTGGAGTACATAACAATAAGCCAATGGCAGCTGGTATTTTATTGCAAGTTTTGCCTGCCAATGAGAATACCGCTGAGTCATTTGAGCATCTTAGCGCATTAACTGAGACAATGACGAGTGATGAGTTATTTCAACTTTCTACTGATGAGATTTTATATCGGTTATATAACCAAGAGGAAGTGCGTCTTTTTGAAACACATGATATTACTTTTAAGTGTGGATGTTCACGTCAACGTTGCGAAGATAGTTTAATGACTTTACCTGATAATGAAATTGATGAAATCCTAAGGGAGGATAATGGTAAGATTGATATCCATTGTGATTATTGTGGTAAACATTATCTATTTGATACAATCGATATTGCTGAAATGAGAAGCAAACGTAACATACATTATCATTAATTTTTCATAGAAAAATACCATTAAGGCTATTAATAACCTTAATGGTAAAGTGGAATATAGGGAATTAAACTCATATTCAATTTAACAGAAGACCAAAAAGATGCCAAGCTATTTTTAACGGTGTTGTATAACAATCTTGTTAAGAAAATGGGTAAACCTATTTTCCATTGCAAATAGTAAGCAATTTTTTCAGTTTAAAATGTTTAGACTAATGAAGATTTTTTACTTACTACTTACATAGATATCTTCAATAAGTGCGTATTGAGTGATGATTCTCCATCTAATATTAAAATGGTAGAGTGTAAGTCCATATGTTTGTTCATTAAGGTTCTTTTGCTTGTAGGCCGGCCTTGGATCTTGAGAAATGACTTGTGTAATTAATTCAGTGAGTTGAGGATAATTTTGTTTTTGTAGCTCTAAAACTAATTGTGCTTTTTGTGAAAATGCTACAGCTAGTTTTTTTTCTGGAATGGATTGTGCGTATCCTGCATGTGCTTCTGAATGGCTATCACAATAAGGGAGATAAGGTTTGATATCAATAATGGGTGTACCATCAACCAAATCAAGGCTGCCTAATTTTAAAATAACCTGTTTATTTTCAACAATGATATCTTTTAATTCTACTGCTGAAAGTCCAATATGATTAGGTCTAAATGGTGATCTTGTGGCAAATACGCCCATTGTTTTATTACCACCTAAACGAGGGGGGCGAACTGTTAATCCCCATTTTTCAGGAGCGATGTGGTGAAATAGAAATAATAGCCATAAATGTGAAAACTGCTCTAATCCTTTAATACTAATAGGATCATTATAAGGGGCTAATAAATACAGTTCACCTTGCCCAGCACTAACTAAATTGGGTTGTCTTGGAACGGCAAATTTTTCACTATAAGGTGAGCGGATAATGCCGATTGGTTCAATTTGATATGTCATTATACGTTGATGATTTTATTAATGGGTAGCAGGTGGCGAATTTTTTAGTTACTTAATTTATTATTTCTATATTAATTTTCCGCCGATATAAACATCGGCGGAATTGAGATTAATCAATCATTATTGGTAGATTATTACCAACCACGAATTGCACCACCATTAAAGATTTGGTCAGCTTTTTGTGCAACAGCTTCTGTTTGGTATGCTTTAACAAAGTTTTTCACGTTTTCGTTATCTTTATCAGCTTCACGCGAAACGATAATGTTGACATATGGTGATTCTTTATCCTCAACAAAAATCCCATCTTTGCTTGGCGTTAAGTTTGCTTGTCCTGCAAAGGCGTTATTGATGATTGCTAGATCAACTTGTGCATCATCTAATGAACGAGGTAACATTGGTGCTTCAAGTTCTAAAATCTTATAGTTATAAGGATTACTTGTAATATCAAGTACAGTTGGCAGTAAACCTTTAGATTTATCAACTGTAATCATTCCTTCATGTTGTAATAAAAGTAAAGATCGGCCTAAGTTTGTTGGGTCATTAGGAATAGCAATAGTTGAATTAGCTGGAATGAAGAAGGTTTCACCGCGTGGTGAAGTGACTTTTACACCTTCTCCTGTTTCCACTGATTCATCAATGGGTTTTAATTTATGAGAATAGCTTGCAATAGGATAAACAAATGAATTGCCTACTATAGCTAATTGATAACCACGTTCTTTCATTTGTTCATCTAAATAAGGCTTATGCTGGAAAGCATTTACCTCAATTAAGCCATCATTTAATGCTTGGTTTGGGGTTACGTAATCGTTAAAAATAACTAGTTCAACATCTAGATTATAAAGATCTTTCGCTTGTTGTTTAACTACTTCAGCAACTTCTTGTTCAGGACCTGAAATTACTCCTACTTTAAGCGTGTTCACTTTAGCTGGCTCCGCTGGTTTATTATCTGCTGTGGCTGGTTGTTTATTATTATCACAGCCAGTTAAAAAAAATGCACTTACCAATGTGCTAATAAGTACTAGCTTTTTAATAGACATATATTTCTCCAAAATTAATGATGTGTAACGCGTTTAACAATCCTATTGCCAATAAATTGAATAATAAAGACAATAATAATTAATATAACTAAAACTGTGTTCATTATAGCAGGCTTGTAGCCATTGTAACCATATTGAATCGCAAGTTGACCAAGACCTCCAGCACCAACGGCTCCGGCCATTGCAATGTATCCTGTCAAGGTAATTAAGGTAATTGTCATACTATTGACAATTACAGGTAATGACTCAGGTAATAAAACCTTATATATAATTTGTAGTGGTGTTGCACCCATTGAGCGAGCAGCTTCAATTAATCCTTTGGGCACATCTAACAATGCATTTTCAATCATACGTGCAATTAATGGTGATACGCCAATACTTAATGGAACGACAGCTGCTTGTTTACCAATAAAGGTGCCCATTAAAATAGTAGTGAAAGGAATAATCCATACAATTAATATGATAAAAGGGATTGAACGAAATACATTAGTAATAAATGAGATAACGCTATTAGCAACATAACAATCTAATATTTGTCCTTTACGAGTCGTGTAGAGTAATATGCCAATGGGTAATCCAATTATCGTTCCCCAAAAACCTGATAAGATGACCATAAAAAGAGTTTCATCTGTTGCTTGCGCCATTTTGAATAGCATTGCTTCATTAAAACCATTAAAGGATGAACAAAAAGCAACAAAATCAGCCCAGAAATTGTATTGAGTTAAGTATCGAAATAGTGATTCAAAAGGTTTAAAAGAGGGAATAAAATCAAACATAGCCTAGCACCTCTACTTTAGTATTATTTTTTTCTAGAAACTGAATTACCGATGTCATACTTTTTTGTTTCCCTCTCATTTCAGCGAGCATTAGGCCAAATTTAACTCCACCGGCATAATCCATTTGCGCACTAATAATGTTACTTTCAATCTCGAATTCTTTAGCGATTTGTGATAACAAAGGTAAATCAACAGAGACTCCAGTAAAATCTAAACGTAATAAAGGATTGAGTCCTTCTTTATGTTCAGGCGATAGCCTTATTAAATAATCATCAGGAATATTAAGATGCAAGGTTGATTGAATAAATTGTCTTGCAATATCTGTTTTCGCATTAGAAAACATTTCACCTACTGATGATTGTTCAACTAGTTTCCCATCACTGATAACGGCAACTTGGTCACAAATCTGTTTTACTACATCCATTTCATGAGTAATTAATAAAATGGTTAGTCCCAATTCTTGGTTGATATCTTTTAATAATGCCAAAATTGAACGGGTCGTATCAGGATCAAGCGCACTGGTTGCTTCATCGCACAATAGTACTTTGGGATCACTTGCTAAAGCTCTGGCAATTGCAACACGTTGTTTTTGGCCACCCGATAAATTAGCTGGGTAAACATTTGCTTTCTCTGTTAATCCAACAAGTTCGATAAGCTCATTTACTTTTTGCTTAATTGCTGCTTTAGGTGTTCTATTCAGTTCAAGAGGAAAAGCGATATTATCAAATACAGTACGTGAGGAAAGTAAATTGAAATGTTGAAAAATCATGCTGATTTTTCGACGTATGTCAATTAATTTTCTATTTGAAAGATTTGTAATATCTTGATTATCGAAAAGTATTTTTCCGCTAGTGGGCTTTTCAAGCAGATTAATACAGCGAATCAGTGTGCTTTTCCCCGCTCCAGATTTGCCAATAACACCATAAACCTGCCCTTTAGGAACATGGATATTAATATCTTTTAAAGCATAAATAGGTGTTTTATTATGCTCAAATGTTTTCGAAATATGTTGTAGTTGTATCATAATATATAAAGAAAAAGATGAATAAATGAATATTAAGACGTCTAGACATCTAAGTCAATCAATAATATTCTATGTAAGATTAGAGTAATAGCTAAATAAAAAGGAAAAAGAGTAAACATGAAGCCAGCTATTTTTTTAGATCGGGATGGTACCATTAATATAGACTATAATTATGTACATACAATTGATAAATTCCATTTTATTGATGGCGTTATTGATGCGATGCAAGAACTCAAAAAAATGGGTTTTTTGTTAGTTATCACAACCAACCAATCAGGTATTGCCAGAAATATATTTACTGAAGAGCAATTTCACACGTTAACTGAATGGATGGATTGGTCTTTACAAGATAGAGGAGTTGATTTAGATGGCGTTTATTATTGTCCTCACGACCCGTTAGTTGATAATTGTGAATGCCGGAAGCCAAATCCTGGTATGATTCAAACCGCAGCAAAAGAATTGAACATAGATATTGCTAACTCTTATATGGTAGGTGATCGGGTGTCTGATTTATTATCAGGTAGACAAGCTGGCGTTAAAAGGACAGTTCTAGTAAAAACAGGTGATATGATAACAGAAGAAGCATTAGCTCAAGCTGATTGGTTGCTTGATAGTCTAGCGGATTTACCTCAAAAAATAAAATTAGAATCTTAAGTATGGCATCGGTTGTGTAAAGAAAGTATTTTAATACATCAAAATAAAATAGTAATTTTAGCTAAAATGTATCGATTCAGTATTTTTTTAATACACCTTGGGTAAAAAAGATGCAAATGGAAATAAATTACATCATAACCCCTTGCATGATTTTTTAAAGTGCCTATAATGCGCATCCACTGACACGCAGTCAGCGACAAGCAGGCGGTGAGTGAGTTAAAAATAAGATCGAAAATTTGAAAAAAGATCTTGACGAATAAAAAAGTGTAGCGTAGTATACGCAGCCCTT
>NZ_JBXSQJ010000030.1:0-30039 GCF_057063585.1 Gilliamella sp. X-60
ACGGTGATTGCTAAACGTAATTATGGTAAGGATATAGATAAAAGCAGTATGGATAGGTGCCTTTATCGCTATCGTCATTTAGTCGAGAATGCCTTTGCTAGAATCAAGCAATATCGTTCAATATCAACTAGATACGATAAGTTAGAAAGGAATTATGCCAGTATGGTATCACTGGCATTTATGTTAATGTGGCTGCCAATGTATTGTTGAGTAATTTATGTACAACAAAGATCAACAGCCCCTATTAATGGGTATTGTTTTTCTGAAAAATCTTTTTATATACTTACAGACAAATTCATCTGAGATAAATCATCTGAATAAAATCCTAAGTATTCTAATCTTTTTAATAATATAAAGATACCTATCAGCAATAACTAATATTAGCGTATTGACGGTTACGGAAGTTATCATGATAAATAACTTATTTATCTCTCGTTTTCATTAGGATTTGCATTTAGTCGTTCAATTCAATTTTTTACTGAAACGTAGTGTTTCCTGAAAGTTTTTTACAAAAATAAATTAGCTTATTTTAAGACAAATAAAAATGCCGTTAGTTTGAGCTAACGGCATTTTATTAAGTAAATAAATGACTTGTTGTCACTATTTTTTCTTTGCTTTGGCATTAGGTAAATCGGTGACTGAGCCTTCATAAATTTCAGAAGCTAAGCCGATTGATTCATGCAATGTTGGGTGAGCATGGATAGTTAATGCAATATCTTCTGCATCACAGCCCATTTCAACAGCTAAAGTGATTTCACCTAGTAATTCACCGCCATTTACACCAACAACCGCACCACCTAGCAAGCGATTATCTGCTTTATTGAAGATGAGTTTTGTCATCCCTTCTGAACAATCCGAAGCAATAGCGCGCCCTGATGCAGCCCATGGGAAGATTGACACTTCATAATCAATACCTTTTTCTTTCGCTTCTTTTTCAGTTAAGCCCACCCAAGCTACTTCAGGTTCAGTATAGGCAATAGAAGGAATAGTTTTTGGATCGAAGAAGTGTTTTTTACCAGCAATCACTTCTGCTGCCACATGCCCTTCGTGTACACCTTTGTGCGCAAGCATTGGTTGTCCCACAATATCACCAATGGCATAAATGTGTGGTACGTTAGTGCGCATCTGTTTATCCACTTCGATAAATCCACGATCGGTGACATTAACGCCAGCTTTTTCTGCACTAATTAACTTACCATTTGGCGTACGACCAATCGCCACTAATACCGCATCATAAGTATGGGTTTCGGTGGTGCCGTCTTTCTTTTCCATGGTGACGTAAATTGCATCATGTTTGGCTTCAACGGTGGTCACTTTGGTTTCCAATCGTAAAGTGAATTTCTTTTGGATCTGCTTAGTAAAGACTTTAATCACATCTTTATCCGCAGCTGGGATCACTTGGTCAAACATTTCAACCACATCCACTTCTGAACCTAATGCATGGTATACAGTACCCATTTCAAGGCCAATAATTCCGCCACCCATTAATAATAATTTTTTAGGAATGGTGGTTAGCGCTAAGGCATCTGTTGAATCCCAAATACGCGGATCATCATGTGGAATAAAAGGTAACTTAATTGGACGAGAACCCGCTGCAATAATGGCATTATCAAAGGTAATTTTAGTGATCCCTTTTGATGAAGTCACATCCATGGTATGACTACCAGTAAACTGAGCTTCACCTTGAATCACATTGACTTTGCGCATTTTTGCCATGCCAGCAAGCCCGTTAGTCAGCTGACTAATGACTTTTTCTTTCCAGCCACGCACTTTGTCTAATTCAAGTCTCGGCGTACCAAAATGGATACCATGTTCAGTTAATGATTTTGCTTCATCCATTACTTTAGCAACATGAAGTAATGCTTTTGATGGAATACAGCCTACATTTAAACAGACACCACCAAGTGTTGAATAACGTTCAACAAGGGTCACATCTAGTCCAAGGTCAGCCGCGCGGAACGCAGCGGAATAACCCGCTGGTCCTGCCCCTAAAACCACAACTTGCGTTTTAACATCTTGACTCATAATTTGATCTCCTTAATTACATCACTAAACGACGTAAGTCGGATAAGACGTTAACAATATGGCTTAAGAAGCGCGCACCATCCGCACCATCAATCACTCGGTGATCAAAGGATAATGATAAAGGTAACATTAAGCGTGGTGTAAACTCTTTACCATTCCAAACTGGTTTCATGCTAGAACGAGATACACCTAAAATACCCACTTCTGGTGCATTGACAATTGGTGTAAACGAGGTTGTACCAATACCACCAAGGCTAGAAATAGTGAAACATCCACCTTGCATATCGCTACCAGTCAATTTACCTTCACGCGCTTTTTTAGAAATTGCCGCAAGTTCTCGTGAAAGTTCAACAATGCCTTTTTTATCAACATCTTTAAATACTGGCACAACAAGACCATTTGGTGTATCAACAGCAACACCTATATTAATGTATTTTTTGATGATTAGCGTTTGAGCATCTTCAGATAATGAGCTATTAAAGCGTGGATACGCTGTTAATGCGCTAGCTACCGCTTTCATGATAAACACTAAAGGTGTGATCTTAAGGTCAAGTTTCTTCTTATCAGCTTCTGCATTTTGTTGCTTACGGAATGCTTCTAAATCAGTAATATCGGTTTCATCAAACTCTGTCACATGTGGAATCATGACCCAGTTACGGTGTAAATTTGCACCTGATACTTTTTGAATTTTAGTTAATGGTAGGCTTTCAACTTCACCAAATTTGCTGAAATCGACTTTCGGCCATGGTAATAAACCTGGTAATGCACCGCCAGCAGCACCACTTTCAATTTGCTTAACGGCATTTTTAACGTACGCTTGAATGTCTTCACGTAAAATACGGTTTTTAGGACCTGTCGCGGTGACTTTAGCGAGATTTACGCTAAATTCACGCGCTAAACGGCGCACTGATGGAGTTGCATGCGCATAAGCATCATTTTCAACAAATTCATTGCCTGATGTTACAGGCGCTGATTGTGCGGTAACAGGCGCTGGTGTTGGTGCTGGTGTGGCTTTTTCAGCAACAGGTGCTGCCGCTACCGGCGCTGTTTGAGTAGCTGGTGCTGCACTGGTTGTTACTTCAAATTCCATAATTTTGGAACCTGTTTTCACCTTATCGCCTACTTTCACTGTGATACTTTTAACCGTGCCGGCAATGGTTGCGGGTACTTCCATTGACGCTTTATCACCTTCAACGGTAATTAACGAATCATCAACAGATATAGTATCGCCAACTTTTACTAAAAGTTCGGTCACTTCAACTTCATCGCCACCAATATCAGGTACATTGACATCAACAGTTTGACTCGCAGCAGCAGTTGGTGCGACTTCAACTTTTGGTGCTTCTTGTGCTGGAGCCGCAGGCTCTGCACCACCCTGTTCATCAAAGACCATAATGTCCACACCTGTTTGGACTTTATCGCCAATTTTTACCGAAATAGATTTAACAATACCGGCTTGTGGTGCTGGGATTTCCATTGATGCTTTATCACCTTCAACAGTCATAATTGACTGATCAGCTTCAACTTTGTCACCTACATTAACCAGAATTTCGGTCACCTCGACCTCATCACCGCCAATATCTGGTAATTTAATTTGAATACTCATTATAACAACCTCTTATGCAATTCGTGGATTAAGTTTATCAGCATTGATTTCGAATTTTTTGATCGCTTCTTCAACAACGCTAACTTCGATATCACCACGTTTAGCAAGTTCACCCAATGCTGCAACTACAACATAAGATGCATCAACTTCAAAGTGATGGCGTAAATTTTCACGGCTATCACTGCGACCAAAGCCGTCAGTACCAAGCACTCGATAACTTTCAGCAGGTACAAATCCACGAATTTGCTCAGCAAAAATTTTCATATAATCAGTTGAAACTACTGCTGGATTGTTATTCATAATTTGTGCAACATAAGGCACTTTTGGTGTTTCACTTGGATGTAGCATATTGTATCGTTCACAATCTTGTCCATCACGAGCAAGTTCAGTAAATGATGTTACGCTATAAACTTCAGAACTAATGCCATAGTTTTTAGCTAAGATGTCAGCCGCATCACGTACATGACGTAAAATCGAACCAGAACCTAATAATTGAACAGTCGGTTTACCTTTTTGACCTTCAACAGTATCAAGTTTATAAATACCACGACG
Source organism: Gilliamella sp. X-60 (assembly GCF_057063585.1). Taxonomy (NCBI): domain Bacteria; kingdom Pseudomonadati; phylum Pseudomonadota; class Gammaproteobacteria; order Orbales; family Orbaceae; genus Gilliamella; species Gilliamella sp. X-60. The sequence goes on from NZ_JBXSQJ010000030.1 coordinate 4,184, forward strand.
AATGCCTTCTTCTGCACCTTCTGGCATTGCAGGCTGTGCATAGTTTTCATTGAGTGTTGTAATATAGTAGTAAACGTTTTCTTGTTCGCCATACATACGACGTAAACCGTCTTGCATAATAACCGCAACTTCATAAGCATAAGCAGGATCATATGAGATACAGTTAGGTATGGTTAATGATTGAATGTGGCTATGACCATCTTGGTGTTGTAAGCCTTCACCATTTAATGTTGTACGACCTGATGTACCACCGATCATAAATCCGCGTGCTTGCTGATCGCCAGCTGCCCACATTAAATCGCCAATACGTTGGAAACCGAACATAGAATAATAAATGTAGAATGGAATCATTGGGAAATCATTGGTGCTATATGATGTCGCAGCAGCTAACCATGAAGCGGTTGCACCACATTCATTAATCCCTTCTTGTAAAATTTGACCTTTTTCGTCTTCACGATAATAAGCAACTTGCTCTTTATCTTGTGGCGTATATTGTTGCCCATGTGGGTTATAAATCCCAATTTGACGGAATAAACCTTCCATACCAAAAGTACGCGCTTCATCAGCCAAAATTGGTACTAAGCGTGGTGCTAATTCTTTATCCTTAAGCATGATGTTAAGTGCACGGACAAACGCAATTGTGGTAGAAATTTCTTTTGACTGTGCTTCAAGTAATGACGAAAATTCGCTTAATGATGGAATAGAAACCGTACCAGAGAATTTGGTTAATCTTGACGGAACATAACCATGTAATGCATTACGACGTTCATGAATATATTTGTATTCTGGCGTGTGTTCCTCAAATTTGATATAAGGTAATTTTTCAAGAGCTTCATCTGTTACAGGAATATTGAAGAAATCACGAACATGACGCACACCATCCATATTCATTTTTTTCACTTGGTGAGCAATATTTTTCGCTTCGGCTGCAGCACCCATACCATAACCTTTAATGGTGTGAGCAAGAATAACAGTTGGGCGATCTTTAGTTTCTTTTGCTCGTTGGAATGCAGCAAACATTTTAGCTGGATCTTGACCACCACGGTTTAATCTAAAGATTTCTTCATCAGACATATCTTTAACTAATTCAGCAGTTTCTGGATATTTGCCAAAGAAATGCTCACGCACATAAGCGCCATCTTTTGATTTTAATGTTTGATAATCACCATCAAGCGTTTCATTCATTAGACGAATTAATTTACCTGATTTATCTTTTTGTAGTAATTTATCCCAACGATCGCCCCAAAGAACTTTAATCACATTCCAGCCTGCGCCAGCAAATACACCTTCAAGTTCATTAATAATTTTACCATTACCGGTTACTGGACCATCTAATCGTTGTAAATTACAGTTGATAACAAATACCAAATTATCTAATTTTTCACGCGTTGCAACGGTGATTGCGCCTTTTGATTCAGGCTCATCCATCTCACCATCACCTAAGAAAGCATAGACAGTTTGTTCAGAAGTATCTTTTAGTCCACGATTTTCTAAATATTTTAAAAAACGTGCTTGATAAATAGCACTAATAGGACCAAGCCCCATTGAGACTGTTGGGAATTGCCAAAATTCAGGAAGTAATTTAGGATGAGGGTAAGAAGGGAGTCCTTTACCATGTACTTCTTGGCGGAAATTATCAAGTTGTTCTTCGGTTAAACGACCTTCAATAAATGCGCGTGAATAAACACCTGGTGAAATATGCCCTTGGAAATAAACCAGATCACCACCATCTTTTTCATTGCGTGCACGGAAGAAATGGTTAAAGCAAACTTCATAAAACGTAGCAGCAGACTGAAACGATGCCATATGACCACCTAGTTCCAGATCTTTTTTTGATGCCCTTAGCACCATCATAATTGCATTCCAGCGAACAATTGAACGAATGCGACGTTCTATTTCCCAATCGCCAGGATAAGCAGGTTGTTCTTCTACAGGGATAGTATTGACATAATTACTTGTTGAAGAACCAAAAAGTAGTGGTACACCGCCATCTCTTGCTTTATTGACTATTTGTTCAATAATATATTGTGCACGTTCTATACCTTCTTCGCGAATAATTGAATCAAGACTCTTGAGCCAATCTTGTGTTTCAATGGGATCGATATCATTCACTTGCATATCCGACATATAAAAACCTCTTTTTTGTTTAAAAAAATGCAGTATTTGCTATCCTTAGCTATAAATAACTATATAAATTACAACCCTGCATTATGGAGTTTCACCGCATAAGTCTGCCATTTTCAAAAAAAAAGTAAAGCAAACCAAAGCTTAGAAAAGAATGTTAATTCCTATCAAATTAATCAACTATTTCAATGGTGACATTTACAACAGTGCTAGTTATTTGATAAAAACCAAATTTTAGTAATGAATAAATACAAAAAAATAGCTAGAATGTCTATACCGAAATCATCTACAAGTTGTCAAATTGTAGTAAAATCTGATATATATTCACAAATTTTTTGTTAATACCAATGACAATAAGCAATACCATGAGCATTAATAATGTTATCGTCCAAGACCTACATATTGTTCCTTATATGCAAACTTATCAAGCTATGCATGACTTTACCCAAAATCGTCATGAACAAACACTTGATGAAATTTGGTTAGTAGAACATCAACCTGTATTTACCCAAGGAAAAGTGGGTAAAGCTGAACATTTATTAAATTGTACAGATATTCCTGTTATTCAAACTGATCGCGGCGGTCAAATTACCTATCATGCACCCGGTCAACAAATCATGTATACCCTAATTGACTTAAGAAGACGCCATATTGGTATTCGTGATATGGTCAGTTTTTTAGAAAATAGTGTCATTCAAACTTTAGCGCACTATGGTATCATAGCTTACACAAAAGCAGAGGCTCCAGGAGTGTATATTGATCATAAAAAAATTTGTTCGCTCGGTTTGCATATAAACCGAGGTTGTACACTACATGGGCTGGCATTAAATATTGATATGGATCTTGCCCCTTTCAATAACATTAACCCTTGTGGTTATGCTGGATTACAAATGACACAATTAAAAGACTATGTTTTAAATATCGACCGTAACGAAATTAAACAACGATTAACCGATAATTTTATCAATCATCTACCTAAGTATTAAGATACCTAATATGCAAAATAATGAAACAACGATCAGAAGCTCAAAATATCGTGATGCTGACAAAACACGCTTAATCCCAACAATCACATTAGAAGATGCAACGCCACTTAAAAAACCTGAATGGATGCGAATTAAGTTATCTGCTCACTCTGATAATATTGCACATATCAAAAACACCATGCGCAAACATGGGCTGCATTCAGTTTGTGAAGAAGCCTCTTGTCCTAACTTAGCAGAATGCTTTAACCATGGTACAGCCACTTTTATGATTTTGGGCGATATTTGTACTCGCCGTTGCCCATTTTGTGATGTTGCCCATGGCAGACCATTACCCCCAGATCGCGAAGAACCCATAAAACTGGCTAAAACAATTCAAGAGATGAAGTTGCGCTATGTCGTTATAACCTCTGTGGATAGGGACGATTTAAAAGATGGGGGTGCAAGTCATTTTGCCTCTTGTACTCAAGAAATCCGAACCTTAAATCCAAATATAAAAGTTGAAACACTCACCCCCGATTTTCGTGGCTGTATTGATGAAGCAATTGAAGTGTTAAGCGATAATCCACCTGATGTGTTTAATCATAACTTAGAGAATATCCCTCGTTTATATAAAAAGATCCGTCCTGGTGCTAGCTATGAAGGATCACTCAATTTACTGGCTAGGTTTAAAGAGCGACATCCAGAAATTCCAACAAAATCGGGCTTGATGGTTGGACTAGGTGAAACAAACGAAGAGTTAATTCAAGTATTAAAGGATTTACGGAGTCATGGTGTGACTATGTTAACGCTGGGTCAATATTTACAACCAAGTAAATATCATTTACCAGTTGAACGTTATGTGTCACCACAAGAATTTGAAGAGTTGAAGCAAACAGCATTAAATATGGGATTTACCCATGCTGCTTGTGGACCATTTGTGCGTTCATCCTATCATGCTGATTTACAGGCAATGGGTAAAGAGGTGAAGTAATCTTCACCCTCTTTTTATTGCTCTATATTCGACAGTTAAATCAATTATCCACTACCATAAAACGGCGATTTTCAGTGACTATTTGTAAAAAGATCGGCAAGCTGATTTTTTCGCCTTTTTGTAATTTACCATTAGGATCATAAATTTTAGAACGGCCAAAGGCATCTAAAACCACTGTTTTATCATCATAAATTGCAGCAATGGTATTTTCATCACCCGCAACGAGCCACTGTCTAGATTTTCCCTTAAATAGATTTCTACCTTGATTATATTGCTGTGGTGGCGTAGTCACATGAAATACGTCTTGCATTAATGTACACATAATATCGGTTTGCGAAGATGCTTCTGCTATTTGAGCACTTTCTTTATTAGGCCATGACATAATCAATGGTACTTTTAATGATGCACGGTTAAAATCACTACCTGTATTGCGTAGTGCTATTTTTTTCGCTTCATCAATTTTAATATCATTCGTACCAGTAATAATAATCACCGTATCATCGTAAGCATTCGATAATCTTAAATAAGCAATTAAGGATTCAATATACTGATCTAACTTTTTAGCTTCAATTTGAAGATCAGATATCGCAATTTTTTTGTTTTTATCACCTAACGAATATTGGATGATAGAAAATAAAGGCGCATGATTATCCAAATGATTCTGTTCTTCATGCCATGCTCTCCAATTTTCGGTTATTTGTTTATTGGATTGTTTTTTAGGCTCTGGTATTGAAAAATTAGATAATAATGCAGAACGATATAAAGGTTCAGCAAAACCGTCTGCTGAAAACAGACCTAAATTATAGTGCTGTTTAGTCACAACCTCGAGCAATACAGAAGGCTTATGTCCAACTAAAATACTATTATAGTAGTTAGGATCTAATCCGTAAAATAATGAAAAGTCATTCAAATATGACTGATTACTTGCACCATAATGATTTGTAAAGGTAATATTATCTTGAGCAAACGCATTCAATCTAGGCATATGTTTAGTTAATAAATTTGTATTCCACCCATCAATAACAATCATAAGCACATTATTTTTTATCGGTTGTTTATCATAAACAATACGTCCTAATGGGTATTCAGTTGCCATCGCAAAAGGATTGCCTTCTTGAGCAACACGATCGCGATAACCGTTTTCTTTCATAAAGCCATACCGTTCAAGAAAATGGCGAGCAGTTAAAGGATAAGAAAGCGGAAGGCTTGAACGTTGCATGGTAATGGGGCGATAAAAATTAGCATCAGCCCAACTATGGATCAAATGTGAGGCAACGAAGCAAACAATAAAAAAAATCACAACTGGTTTTGCATAGCGTTTGCGTTTACTTAAGCTACGTAGTTTTTTCCAACTCCATAATGCAAATAAAATCTCAATCAATAAAACAAAGGGAATGGCAATAAATACCGTACTTAAATAAGAAACTTTTTGCGATGAGAATAATTGCCAAATCGACAAATTCAGATGCATTCTAAAATGCGAAAAAACTTCAATATCAATAATCAGTAATGAAATACCGACTGTTGCAAAAACCGTTGCAATAATCCTTTGCCATCGCGACGAATAAATAAAAAAACTTAGCGGAAAAAGTAGAACTAAATAAGCGACAAAGGTCAAATAACTAAAATGACCAATGGAGCTAATGATTGCATAAAACCGCCCCATGAAAGTACGAGGCCAATCCGCAATAAGTAAATATTGACTACCAAGCAAAATTACAACAAAAATATTAAACAACGTAAACCAATGCCCCCAGCTAACAATTTGTGAGGCACGATCGTCTTTGAAGTAAGTATTTTTGATTTTGAGCATGTTTAGTCGTTGATAATGGTGATAGTGAAGCTAAATAAACAATAAATTTTGACTTAGTTTACCTGATTTTGAAAAATCTTTCTGTAAATTTTTTATTTGTTAGCATAAAGATTTTGGTAAGCTGTTGGCGATACTTCGGATACTTGTTATAATTTGAAGATGAAATAAGCTAACAAAAAGACAATAATTTTGGCCATTACACAACTCAACGCACAACAAATCCAACCCGATTTATCTTATTTTTCTAAACGCAAAAACACGACAAATACTTCAACAGTATTAACATCAGAAAAATCAGAACATTTACTCATGTGGCAACCTCGCGCTGCATCTGCTTTATCCCTGTTATGCTCCCCAAAAAGAGAATGTTATAGCCCTCGTTTTATATTGCTTAAAGCGCCTGAAAGTGAACTTCTTTTTGATTTACTAAGACGAGCCATTAAATGTGATTTATCACCAGCATCTCTCGGTTATAGTTATTTTTTTAGCGAAAGCAAAATTACACTAACCGAAGCGAAAAGCAAGCAAGATAATTTTGCAGCTCAAGATAATTGCTTATTTGCTTCTTCTGTTGATGCTGAAAAACTTTTTGGTTGTGTTAGACAACCTGAAAATGGCCCAATTAAATTACACGCAGGACTAGTTCATCGTGCTAACGGTGGCGTTTTAATTTTAGGTCTTCGCTCGCTACTTAGCCAACCATCGTTATGGACAAAGCTAAAGCACATGATAATGAAACAAGAATTTGAGTGGAGTTCATCTGACGAATCTCATCCTTTACCCTTATCTATTCCGCCTATGCCACTTGATTTACGTGTCATTTTAGTCGGAGATAGATTAAGTTTAGCCGAATTACAAGATTTCGAACCTGAATTTTATTCAACATCTATTTACACTGAATTTGAAAATGAATTACAGATTAAATCACCCGAACAACTTGAACACTGGATTAACTATTTAAAATTTATTGCCCATAAACAGCAATTACCCGATATTGATACCTCGGCTATTGCAAAAATTTACAAAGTAGCAACTCGCTATACTGGTGACCAATATTATCTACCCCTTTCGGTTGATTGGGTTAATTCATTATTAGTCAATGCAACTTACTTTATGCAAAATAATGTAATAGACGAATCAGCGATTACAACTGCGATCAAGAGAAAATCATGGCACGAAGATTATTTGCAAGATAGAGTGCATGATGAAATATTTAGTAATCAAATAATGATTAATACGAAAGATCAAGTGGTTGGACAAATAAATGGTTTATCGGTAATTGAATATCCTGGACATCCAAAAGCTATCGGCGAACCGACACGTTTAAGTTGCCTTATTCATTTTGGCGATGGTGAGCTCATTGATATTGAACGCAAAACAGAATTAGCCGGTAATATTCATTCAAAAGGAATGATGATAATGCAGGCTTTTATCATGTCTGAGTTTGCATTTAATCACCAATTACCTTTTTCGACTTCTTTGGTTTTTGAGCAATCTTATAGTGAAATTGATGGTGATAGTGCTTCGCTTGCCGGACTTTGTGCAATCATTAGCGCTTTATCTCAGCAACCTATCGATCAGCAGTTGGCTGTAACCGGTTCAGTGGATCAATTTGGTCATGTTCAAGCAATTGGAGGTGTTAACGAAAAAATTGAAGGATTTTTTGCCGTTTGTCAGCATCAAGGCTTAACAGGTCAACAAGGAGTGATCATACCAGCCACCAATCAACGCCATTTAAGTTTAAGTGATGAAGTTATTGAAGCTATTGAACAAGATAAGTTTTCAATATGGACAGTTGAACATATTGCCGATGCTCTTTATTTGCTGACAGGTATTCCGTATAAAGATAAAAGTAGTATCAATCTTTACCAATTAATTCATGCGCGTATGCAGGCAGCATTATTACAAGACAAAAAACAAGATAGTTGGCTAACTAAATGGCAAAAATATTGCAAAAAGTAACAATACCCAATAAACTTTAGCCCAAAATTTTATTCATTATGGAATAAATAAGAGCTAGGTAACTTTCAATTTTTTAAAGCATGTTTTAATTTACATTAAATAAAAGGTTTTTTTATGACATTTGAACGTAAATCATCGTACGATAAAGCTGATTTAATTAAATCAGGAAATAATGAACTATTTGGCCATGATGGCCCTCCATTACCATCTGATTTAATGTTAATGATGGATCGTGTTATCGAGATGAATGAAAACGGTGGTAATTTTGGCAAAGGTTTTGTCGAGGCAGAACTTGATATTAATCCTGATTTATGGTTTTTTAAATGTCATTTTAAAAATGATCCAGTTATGCCTGGTTGCCTAGGGCTTGATGCTATGTGGCAATTGGTAGGCTTTTATTTAGGTTGGATTGGCGGTAAAGGTAAAGGGCGAGCTTTAGGTGTTGGTGAAGTAAAATTCACTGGACAAGTATTACCAACCAATAAAAAAGTGACTTATAAAATCCATTTTAAACGCGTAATTAACCGCAAATTAATTATGGGTATTGGTGATGGTGAAGTTTTTGTTGATGGCAAATTAATTTACCAAGCATCTGATTTAAAAGTAGGTTTATTCCAAGATACCAATACTTTTTAATTTAAAAATCTTCCCCACCCCAATCAGCCATACACAATATAAGTATGGCTGAATATAATGCTTTTTCTCATTAAAAATAATTTATCATCGCTAAGTTAGATTTTGTTTATCATGGTGTAAACACAAAAGCAGACATGAAACAAACGGCTAATTATCAAGTAAAAATATCATCACAACGTCGTAAGTTTCAATAATCAATGTATAATGCTACAAATTATTATACCTTTTTTATTTATCATGAATTACTTAAAACACTTATTGATTTTTATTATTCTATCTTTTTTATCAAATACGCTAGCTTATGCTGATTTCAGTGGTAAAGTTGTCAAAGTGATTGATGGAGACACAGTAGATATTTTGACGGTAAAAAAGCAAAAAATTCGTGTTCGATTACTTGATATTGATGCGCCAGAAAGAGGGCAAGCCTTTGGTAATGCATCACGAAGATATTTAGCCTCACTCATTGCGGGTAAAAATGTTTTTGTCAAAGAAAATAAAAAGGATATCTATAAAAGAACTTTAGGTACTATCTTTTTTAATAAGGTGAATATCAATGCCAAAATGGTAGAAAGTGGTTACGCTTGGGCTTATCGTTATAAAGGGGTTGCTGACAACAAGATAATGGTAAAATTAGAGGTAAGTGCAAAACAAACCCAAAAAGGGCTATGGAAAGATAAACATCCTATAGCTCCTTGGGATTTTCGTCATAATAAACGATAAATTATATTATTTTTTAAATAAATTTGCTTCAGCTTGTTGAAGAAAATCCATACCTCGCTTACAAGCTGGAGCTTGATTATCTGCAGACAGTGACGAAATTTGTTGTTTAGCCAGTTCAACGCTTTGTTTAATCATATCAGATTGTTGTTTAGGAATTGCTTTCATAAAACTGTCAAGTTTATCAAAATAGGTTTTACATGATTCAGTTAAATCCGCCATAGAAATTGAAGAAAAACCTAATAACACAATAAATAGTAATCTTTTCATTTTCTTTCCTTATATCATAAGTTTATTGCTAATATCATGAAAAATGATAATTAATACTAGAAATAGCCAGAATATGGTAAAGAATTTAAGGCGGGAAGTCTATATAAGAAAATACCCTATCAGTAACAATTTACCGATAGGGTAGCAAAACTAAAAAATAAAATATAAATCTTAGATGATGGTAACATCTGCTGCCGCAGGACCACGAGGGCTGTCTTGAATTGAGAATTCTACTTGTTGACCTTCGCCTAATGTTTTGAATCCATCACCAGAAATTGCTGAAAAATGTACAAATACATCTTTACTACCATCAGCAGGAGAAATAAAACCAAAACCTTTACTTTCGTTGAACCATTTAACTTGACCAGTTTTCTTAGACATAATAATCTTCCTATAAATAAATTAATCTTAGCCATTAAGGCTATATTCAAAAACATAAAACCTAGATTACTCACTAACACTAAGAAGAAGATACTGAAGAAAACTAATCTCTAAGACATCGTAAACTACAAACTACATATATCTAAATGTTACAAAATAAATCCGCATGTCGTATGCTTAGTTCTATTTACGCATAAAAAAATAACTAATGCAAGAAATCTTTTGAAAGATTTGTTAATAGTACTGAAATAGAACAATTCATAATTGTTAATTCAATTGCATAACATTATAAATTTATAACTTATTTTTTGGAATAACTGAATTTAACAGTGTTATCAGCTAACTTCGCAATAAATATCAACAAAAAAGAGAAAGTTGTCTAGCTACACGAATAACAGCATCAATTAAATATTCTGGTATAATCTCGGCTTCGTCAATATTAGTACGTACAATACTTTGTTATTTTATTATTAATTTAATTCAGCCAATGGCAAAAGAAAGATGTTTTATTTACGCTTTATCCTGCACATTTTCTATATTACACAAGTTCAATCATGATTTAGATTTAATCATATCTCTTGATTGACAATATCATCATAGTTATTTGATAAATTTTAATATTTTAAATATAACTAAATTTTATATTTATTTTTCTGCAAGCTCTTTAGATTTATTAATTGTTGCCTCTACAGCATCAATTACCGCTGATCTAAATCCTTTAGCTTCAAGCATTTGTACCCCTTCAATCGTAGTGCCCGCAGGTGAACAAACCATATCTTTTAATTCACCTGGATGTTTACCTGTTTCTAATAATAGTTTTGCCGAACCCAAAACTGCTTGTGCAGCAAATTTATAGGCTTGTTTTCTTGATAATCCGCCTTTAACTGCACCATCAGCTAAAGCTTCAATAAACATAAACACAAACGCTGGCGAAGATCCACTTGCGCCAATAACTGCATCGATTAAAGATTCAGGAACAATCTCAGTTTTGCCAATGCAATTTAATAATGTTTGTACTATTGACAACTCTTTATGGGTAATTTCAGAATTCGGTGTAATTGAGCACATAGCGGCATTGACAAGCGCTGGGGTATTTGGCATAACGCGAACAATTTTTTGCTCATAGCCCACACATTTTGCAATTGTCTTAATAGTGACACCAGCAGCAATTGAAATAACGATAGTATCTCTTTTTAATTCTTTTTGAATATCATTAAGCACATCAACAATCACATTAGGTTTAACCGCAACCAATACAATATCTGACTCACGAACAACATCTCTTGCTGAATCCAGATTATTAACTGAATAAGTTTGATTAAGCGCTTGACCTTTTTCTAAATGAGGATCATAAACATAAAGCTGTGTTCCTGATACAATATTACTGCCCAAAATGCCTTGCAAAATTGCCGTGCCCATGTTTCCTAAACCAATAAAACCAATTTTTTGTTCCATTTATTAATCACTTTTAGTATCTATACTTGTTGACAATTATAGAATATTTTTTGATCCAAAACCCAACTTTTACCAAAATAGTTTATTGTTAACTATATTCACAAGTATTTTTAAATTGAAGCAGAACGCGATAATTGAAGTTAAAATTGCTTGATAATTGAGATGTTTTGGATTTTCTGTATATGAAAAGGAATTACTTATATTGAATTAACTGTATTCAGTTTGACATATTTTCTACATAAATTACAATTATATCTGTTATTCTAGGTTGGCTTGAATAACAGAATCAAGTCATATTTTCAACTAGTTTTATTTATATTACGGGAAGGAAAATAATGTCAAAACAAGCAAGCGGATTTTTTGCAGATAGTATTTTATTGGCAATTGGTCGTGCTGTATTGCGTAAGCAGATTCGTGATAATCGAAGTATTTCAGACACAGAGGCTATGGGACATGCGATGGTAATACAGGGGCGTTATAATTTTGTGCCACAAGATAAAATCAATATTTTCTGTAACGAAGTAGTTCGTGCTTTTCGCTACGTAGAACAACGAGAATTGCAATCTGTTAGCCGTGTAGCGTATACACGTTTTCAACTTCACGAGTTAACAGGAAATTCAATATTAGATACCCAGTTGATAGCTGATCTTGAGGGCGCTTCAGCTTAAATAGAAATGAAAATTTTTTATTACCTATACTTCAAAATAACTAAGCCCAAATATTTTTACTTGGGCTTAGTGGTTATTGGACGTTAATATTGTTTTCTTGTGCTTCTACAAGAATATTCTGCTCCAGTTGCTTAAGTTCATTCTGTTCGGCTTGAATTTCTTTTAGTCGAATAGCTGATTTTTCCATATCACTAGCGTTCTTTACTTGCCAATCATGATCCGAAATAGAATCATAAACCTCTGTTACAATTCTTTTTGCCTCATTAACATTAAACAATGCTAATGTTTGATAAGGACTTTTGAAAAAATTAGCAATGACCGCAATATGGTACTCGCTTGCTTGTTTATCACTTAACAATATTTCATAAGCGCCATTAATATAGTATTGATCCTTTCTTGGATTAGCAAAAACACTATTGTGGCGCTCCAAAATATTGGATTTTAAGTTATCCTTTAATGCCAAATGAAGGTTATCAATTGCAAGCAAGTCTTTTTTGAGTGCATCAGTTTTGTTTAATGGTTGAAAGAATATCTTATCCCACTCATTAGCCAATGAAGTAATGCGATTGCGGATAATATCCAAATCCCTTTGGATGTTATCTTTTATTTGCGAAACGGTTTTAATGTCTTTTTTCATTGACAATAACCCGTTTAACTTTGGTAGTTTCATAGATAATTACTCCTATAACTTAGTCATTAGGCAATTGCATCTTGGAAGAAATATCCAGCATGTTTAGCTACACATATTTCTTTTACTGATTCGCCAACTCGAACCATTTGACCGCCACGAAGTCCCATATTAGGCTCTGGGATTGTTCCTGATACACGATCACCAAATTGAGCAGTCAATCCCCATGTTACGCCACTTTGGGTTGTTGCTTTCTTATTAATATATAACAATGAAGCGTGGTTACCCCAAACGCGTTGTAGTACTGGTTCCTTACCAGGTTTAATCATGTTAACCCATGAAGTGCCAATATAAATTTGCTCTAAACGTAAAATTTCACGCAAAAATTCAATCGGAACAATACCATCTTCACCGGTACTACCATTAAATGCACGAACAACTTTAGGATGTTGACATAAACGCGAGGCGACATCATTACCAAGAACTAATACATTAGCTCGAACAATCATGGAATCCAAAGCATGGGATATATCCGTTAATGGCGAACTGCTGTTATTACTCCATTGGGTTGAACCTGATAGTATTTTTTGATTGCTTGTTGTATAGTTTTCAGGGTTAAATACCATATTGGCTACACGAACTTCACGATCTAATAAGATTAAATCGGTTGTTGCCTCAGCTGCATGAGCTAATGGGTTGTAATTACTTTTAGCGTTATCAATATCTGCTTGCGGTACAGAAGAGTCAAGTCCATAATCTTCAACAGAAGATTTTTCTTCTGTTGTTTTATAATCGATTTGATTGGGTCTAGACTTTCGTCCCACTAGAGTTGATGGAATAGTAAAACGCTCGGCTATGTCATATTTTGTCCATGCAAAATCATATTTATCGACAGGTGAGCGTGGCATAATTTCATCTGCTATTAAATCAGTGTTACGGTAAGCAAGTGCAATAGCACTTAAAAATGTATCTGGAGTAAATGGGTGTTGCATATAAATATCCTCAATGTGATTAAAAATAAAGGCTAATAAGCCTTGTTTGATTATTTGCCGTGATTAGATATACAAAATCTCACCGCGCCATATAAAGCCCGTTTTGATTGTGCCGTCTTTTTGTTTTACTCGTATTGTGTTTTGAGTGTCACAATGTCGATAATCTGTTAAATCAATAAATTCCCCACTCGAAGCAAAATTGATTGAGCTTTCAAATCCACTTTCTGAAAAGTCAATACTTGCAAGCCCTTTCACTGCTGGTGGCATAGCACCTAAAAAGCCAATATGGCGTAAGTATCTTTTGCCTTTTACTGGGTTTTCAGGTGAATGAGGTAAGTAAAACGAAGCAGAACGATTTTTATAAGTACCTTTATGGATTGCCTCGGCTAATTCGTCGGCGAACTCAGCACAAGCAAACAACTTACCTTGGTACATGTAGACATGATGAACCGCTCCTAAATCAGGTAAATTATTTTTAGGGTGCCCAAGCGTTAAATTAGCTTGATAAAGATTAGGGTCATAGCTGTCGGCTATTTCATGCAAATCTTGCTCAGTAAAAGTGAATTTTCTACCGTCCATTGCGGTAAACGTACCAGGTTTAAATATTTCAAAATTACGTAGTTTAGGCATCTTGAGCGTCCTTTTGAGCTAATGGAGTCGTTATTTTTTGTTTTACTCTTGTAATCACTTTGCGAATACCTCGCTCTGTCATCCGATATTTTTGGCTAAGTTCGTGGTAGTTATTACCTTTAAACTCATGATAAATTTGTGCATCCCGTTGACTAATTTTGAAAGAGTAGTCTTTCGGGAAAGTAAAATTTTGACCGCCAAAAAGCTCAGCAATTGCACTGGCAACATTACAACCTAATTGGGAAGCGATTTCTTCTGGCATACCAAAATCAAATGCTTCTTTTGCAACCTGCTTTGAAACATGAGTGAGTAATTCATGGCGTTTAATTTCCATTCTATTCATAATCATTAAATTGCCCTCTTTTAGATAATTTGTTGGAACAAGGACATATTAAACAGGCGTGCAATGAATGTAATATGAACAAGGGCAGATAAATAGTGGACAATCAAAACGGTTAAAGATGAGAGCGGGTAAATAAAAGCTAAAGAAAAATAGGCGCTAAAAATTATTATAAAACGTTTATAAAGCGATTAAATTAATGATTGATACATTTGGGCAGAATTGATAGAAAAAGGCTTAAAATGCGATTTAAGCCCATTTGATATATTTAGATTTGCAGTTATCAAATCATGCTGTTTTCGTTTTAACTAAATTATTAATAATATTTCTTAAATTATCTTCGATTTTGCCTAAGGATGTGCAAAATGCATTAGTATTAATGGTAATATCCTTACGGGTACCTTGACTGCCGGCACAATCAACAATCAAACGCAAAAAATCAATATTATCCTGAATACGCTCAAAGTCATCATCAGATAAGATATAAGTTAAGCTGTTATGTATTGGTTGCTTGCTCATGCTACCACCTCCATTTGACGAATAATTAGAATCAATTCAACCCCGACTTTGGCGTACATAGCTCTAGCTTCTGCCTCGTTTTTGGCGCGAACTTGAATACGTTGTAATCTAGGAAGTGTATTCACTGTTAGAAAAGTAAAAATTTTATTTTGCCCAAATGTAGGCGATACGGTATTATTGCGAATAGCCATACTCATTATCCCTTGTAATGTTTGTGGTTAGATGCCTCGATAGTGTTGGTAGCACTTCGAGGCATTGTGTTTTTTAATCTTCACGTTATAATGGTTCGAACCATCAACTATAATTTATCATACTGGTTCGCACCAATGCAAGAGAAAAATAAAAAATCATACGAAAGAACAAACAGCACAAGACAAACAATCCGTTTTGAAGATGAATTACTAGAGGAAATTAGGGGGCAAATAGCAAACAAACAAGAATCTTTTGCTAGTTGGGTAAAAGAGGCTTGCAGACAGCGTTTAGAGCGAGATAAGTAGATTAAAATCCTCGATGGTCGGAGGTTTTAAATAATAAATTATTATTAATCAACTTTATTAATTAAAAAGTATCTGCGTTGGCGTATTTGGACAAAAAACAGCTGACAGTCAGCAATAATATATTGAAAAATAATTATTAATCAAAGTTTATTTATTTGAAAAGTGCTGACCGTCAGCACTTTTAATAATAGGTAAGCCAAACGGTTGGGTTTTACATATCAAAAATCAAGCCTGTCTTTATTTTCATATTTCCGAACGGTTCGGATTTCTAAATTAGTATTTATAAATCAAAACAAATCATATCAATTAGTTAAAGAAAAGAAAACTCCGAACGGTTCGGAATTTTCAGGAACATGGGATGATTTTTGTAATTTACTTAATCTATCCGTCTATAAAGTAGATTTAGATATTCAAAATTTACAATCATTTGTTGAAGAATCCCTAAAATCTATGTCTCGCATGGGTATCGTTTACCGTGAATTACGCCAATATCGCAAATTAAAGCACTTACAAAGGGTTAATAAATTAAATTAGAAGTCAAAAATATGGTACGCAAAGCAAACCCCACAAAACAATCAATTGAACTACCTGCAATTGATGAGCAAGATTAATGATGTAATGAATACTATGACTACGATTCAAAGTGAATATAACGAAGAACGGGATCTAGTTAATCAATTGTTAGGTCAATCCCAAATGGCTGATGCGTTTGCTAAATTTTCGAATACCGTCTTCATTTCTAAATTATCTTCTTTAAAAGAAAATAAGCTATATCAGTATATTGCAAATAATAAAAGTGAAGATGCGTCTTCAAAAAACACATGGGAAGGTTTTTGTAAGTTACTTGGCTGGACTCCAAACATGCAAACAAAGCGATAGCAAATTTACATTCACTTGGAGAAGAAGCACTAGAATCCATGTCTCGCATGGGTATCGTTTACCGTGAATTACACCAATATCGCAAATTAAAGCACTTACAAAGTGTTAATAAATTAAATTAGAAGTCAAAAATATGGTACGCAAAGCAAACCCCACCCCACAAAAGAATCAATTGAACTACCTGCAATTGATGAGCAAGGTATAACGGAAACTATGAATACCATGACAAGCATTCAAAGCGAATATAACGATGATCGTGATTTACTAAATCAGTTATTAGGTCAGGCCAAAATGGCAGATGCTTTTTGTAAATTTACCGCGACAGTCGCGATTTCTAAAATGGCCTATGTTAAAGAAAATAAATTATATCAATCAATTGCAGGAATGAAAGACCGCGACGGTCGCGGTTTTACTGGGACATGGGAAGAGTTTTGTAAATTACTTGGAACTTCGGCACCTAAAGCAAATGAAGATATCAACAATTTGCAAAACTTTGGCGAAGAAGCCCTTGGATCAATGTCAAAAATGGGCATAGGCTACCGTAAGCTATACCAATATCACAAGGGCGAAATTTTTTAGGCAATTTTTTATTTCATATTTTGTAACACTCTTTCAAAAAACAATTTCATTATTTCCCTGTTTATTTTGTTATATCCCATTTATCTCATCATTCTGTTATTATTTATCATGTTCTATTTCATTAAATCTAAATTCAATTTCTATTAAAGCGTGTGGCTAATATTTGTTAGATATTTTACTTTTTATTAAATAAGAAAATTAGCATTTGCAGGAATGTTTATTAAAGTAAATACGCCAATTTTTTTGTTAAAATTTGTAAAGATTCTTTGAACTATATAGGTAAATAGATAAAATTGGTTTACAATCAAACAGAATTTCAATTTAATAAATTACTGATCCACCATAATTTGCATACCATACTGCTGCCCAGTCTGCATAAGTGAGAAGATCTGCTTCGTTTTGCCTTCATTGATCAAATTACTAACGGCTGGAGTATTAATCAGTATTTCAAATAAAGCTTTACGTCCATTATTATCTGGAACTAATTTTTGACTTATAACTGCCCTTAAACTAGTTGATAATTGCGTGCGAATAAAACCTCGTGAACTATCTTCAAATACGTCAATAATACGATTAATGGTCTGAATAGCAGAGTGAGTATGCAAAGTGGCAAAAACTAAATGACCTGTTTCAGCAGCTGTTAATGCTGCTTGGATTGAGTGTTGATTGCGTAGTTCACCTAGCAATATGATATCGGGATCTTGTCGTAAAAGGCTATCGATAGCACTTTCAAAATTTGCCACCTCGCATTGCTGAATTAATGATTTATCATTTTGGTAAATATATTCAATTGGATCTTCTAAAGTAATAATATGCTTAGCGACAGTCGAATTTATATATTGAATTAATGATGCTAAAGTCGTCGATTTACCACTTCCTGTTGTACCTGTTATAAGAATAATCCCTGAGTCAATTGTAGCAAGCTTTCTAAAAATAGCAGGCGCATTAATTTGTGATAAGGTCGGAATACGATGATTAATAACACGAAATACTGCTGAAATGCCGCGCTGTTGATAGAAAATATTTACCCTAAATCTTCCTATTTCTGCCAATTGATAAGCAAAATCAAGTTGTCCACTTTGTTTAAAGGTATCAATTTGTGATTGTTCCAGTAAATTAAATAATTCTATTTCGAGTTGTAATGGCGATAATTTTTCTTCAGACAAAAAATGTAATTGCCCATTCACTCGAATGCATGGTGCTGTGCCACTTGAAAGGTGCAAATCTGACGCATTTTGCGTTACACTAAGAGCCAAAATTGAGTTTAACATTAAACTTTACCTACTAATTACCAATTGGGAATTAACATGAATACAATACAAGACAATTTAATTGTTATTAAAAAAGAAATTGAGAAAATTGCATTAAAGTGCGAACGCAATCCCAATACAATAGAACTTATTGCCGTCAGCAAAACCAAATCTGTACAACAAATCACCGAAGCCATAAATGCGGGTCAATCCGCATTTGGTGAAAACTATGTGCAAGAAGGCATAGAAAAGATTCAATATTTCAAACAAATCATGCCAAATAGTGCACTTACATGGCATTTTATTGGTCCGTTACAATCCAATAAAAGCAAATTAGTCGCTGAACACTTTGACTGGATGCACACCATTGATCGATTTAAAATCGCACAGCGTTTAAACGATCAGCGCCCTGCTAATATGAACAAACTCAATGTTTTAATTCAAGTTAATATTAGTCAAGAAGCCAGTAAATCGGGGGTGGCTCCTGAGGAAATTGCTGATTTAGTGCAACAGATTATCACGCTACCAAATTTAAATTTACGTGGTTTAATGGCTATTCCTGAAATAGAAAATGATTTTGATAAACAATTAGATACTTTCAAGCAAATGCAACAACTTCTGCAATCATTACAGGCGGATTACCCATTTATGGATACATTATCTATGGGGATGAGTGGCGATATGCAAGCTGCGATTGTTGCTGGTAGTACTATGGTTCGCATTGGGACGGCAATCTTTGGAGCAAGGCAATATTTGTGATATATTGCCAAAAGAGTTTATATTAAGGAGTCTTAAATGACATCACTTTATTTTTTGGGAAAAACTATTTTAACGTTATGCCTATATATCTTAATTTTGCGTTTATGGATGCAAACTGCACGTGTAAATTTTTATAATCCATTTACCCAATTTATTGTCAAAATAACCCAACCTATTATTGGCCCATTACGTAAAGTTATTCCTTCGATTAAGCGTATGGATACCGCCACATGGGTTCTTTTGTACTTTGTTGCTGTTATGAAGATCGTTTTTATTTACTATTATGGCATGATGAATAAACCAATTTGGTCTTATGAATACCTTTTATATGCTATTGCCGCCATAGTGCATGCATTTGGATATTTATTATTTTGGTTATTACTATTTCGAGCAATTTCGAGTTGGGTAAGTCGAGGACAATCGGGTGCAGATGAATTGCTTGCTCAGTTAACAGAACCTCTTATATCGCCAATCCGTCGCATAGTCCCCCCTATAGGTATGATTGATATCTCATTTATGATTTTCGTATTTATTTTGATGTTTTTAAATATGTTTGCTATCGATATTGTTGGATATCTATGGCTTATACTTTAAGTTCAAATAACAGAGAGAAAACTTTTTTAGGTTGTTGAGAAAGAGCTCGCTTTTTAGCGAGTTTTTTATCTAATAGATAAGTGCAAAATAATCAAAGGTATTGCCAATACTGAAAAATACATTCAATAAACATAAAAAAGAGAACAAACCTTTCCACAAAATCATTTTGTTCTTAACATTGTAAATACCACTGATTTTGAGTTTATTCGCGAACTAGCAAGCCAATCGCTTTAAATCCAACTGTTACGCCCTAATTGCCTACAAAATAAAAAGCAGTCTTATTTTAATAAAACAGTCAGTTAAATAATTTATTTTATTAAATTTTTCACTTAAATGCTTTTATAAAATATCCTTGGTAGCACTATGTTAGATTTAAATAATAGCGAAACTTATCAACAATCTGAGAAAACAATAGCTCTCTTTTTAAATAATATGATCTTCCCAACAAATTACATCTTTTTCATAAACAATGCGATTTTTAACGGATATTTTCAGCTTATGCATAAGTTTCTTATTTCCCGTAATTAGTGGGTGCCAATGAGGCAGTTGCCCTGTTTCAGAAAAATAACGATAAGTACAAGTTGGTGGTAACCATTCAATGATAAACAGATTTTCACGTGTTAGCTTAATACAATCGGGTTCATATTTAAAACGATTATGATAATGTTTGCATTGACAAGTCTTAGAATCAAGTAAATTACAAGCCACATTGGTATACAATATTTCGTCGGTATCTTCGTCCATTAACTTATTAAGACAACATTGGCCACAGCCATCACAAAGCTGTTCCCATTCATCATCGCTCATTTGATCTAATGTTTTAGATTCCCAAAATGGTTCAATCATACTTTAAAATCATCTTCTTTTAACATCTGCAAGAAAAAACCATCTGTCTTTATTTTTTCTTCAATTTCATCCGAAGTACCGACCACAAAACGCCGTTTACCATCAAGTAATACTTTCATCACAAATACCGGCGAACCAAAAATAGAAAGTATTTTTTCTGGAATACTTGAAAAGTCATTTTCATGTTCCATATACAAATAGCAATTTTCTTTTTTAGTACTTCGGTAAATATAACACCACATCATAAAATAAAACCTTATTAATAAACCTTACTTAAGACTGTTTTGCAAATAAACACCTGCACCCAATAGCCCTGGATCTTCATGAGTTATCACATAAACAGGAATTTTTTTAACTAAATAAGACATGCGTCCTTTATGTTCAAATGCCTTTCTAAATGGTGATGATTTAAAAAATTCGATAAAACGTGGCACAATCCCCCCAGCAATATAAACACCACCTTGAGTATTTAGTGTTAAAGCCAAATTACCGCCAAATCGTCCCATAAAAGTACAAAAATACATTAGAGTTTGCAAACAGAGCGGACAACTTTTTGACAAGGCATTTTTAACAATAATGTCTGGCGTAAGTGCTTCTATAGGTTGTTCATTAATTTGCAATAGCGCTTGATAAATATTAACAATACCATTTCCTGATAGGAAACGTTCGGTCGAAACTCGTCCAAACTTTTTTCTTAGCTGATCTAAAATACGATCTTCATCTTCACTGGTCATCGGCAATTCGGTATGACCGCCCTCTCCAGATAAACTAATCCAATGCTGCTTAATTTTTATTAAATGAGACACGCCTAACCCTGTACCTGCACCATAAATTGCAATAGGGTAATTTAGGTTAGGTTCGTCACCACCAATTTTGATTAAATCTTCTTTTGATAAAAGAGGTATCGACATTGACACTGCTGTAAAATCATTAATCACCTCAAGTTTTATAAGATTCAATGCTTGAATTAATTCAGAACGCGAAAATGACAAATCATTATTAGTCATATTGATCACATCCTCATCATCAATCGGGCAAGCAATTGCAATACAAGCCATCTCAACGGTTACTGATTGGGATGCTAAATAGTCTTTAATTAATGTTAATAATATATCATTTTTTGAGATAAGAATTTTAGTGATTGCAGATAACTCGTTAGTTGCTAAATCATACAACGCAAAACGAGCATTGGTACCACCAATATCTGTGACTAGTGCATATTGACTCATGTTGTTCCCTTTTATGATAAATTAATTATTTTAATAGTAAGCTTTTTATTCATCATACTGAAAGCGTAATAGGTAATATTATCAAATATTTATAATAATTTAACTAATTTACCTTAATTGATATTGCTTATATGAGGCTCCGCTAAACCGAGTTAGCGGATAAAATTTTAAATAACCAAAATCTACAACCACTTTTTAAGTTTAAAATAAATATAAGGCGCAACACCCGCTAGTAACATTAATAGTAATGAAAACGGATAACCGTACTCCCATTTTAATTCAGGCATAAATTCAAAGTTCATACCATAAGCAGAAGCAACCACTGTTGGTGGTAAAAACACAACCGACACAACTGAGAAAATCTTAATAATTCGACTTTGTTCAATATTAATGAAGCTGGTTGCAGCTTGCATTAAGAAATTTACTTTTTGAAATAATGATTCATTATGCGGAACAAGTGACTCAATATCGCGAATCACCTCACGAGCTTGTTCGAGTTGTTCTACTGGCATTTTTGCTCGACGAACTAAATAGTTAACTGCTCGTTGACTATCCATTAAACAAAGTCGTACTTTCCAAGCAGTATCTTCAAGCTCAGCTAATGAGGTGATCGCTTCATCATAATGTTCTTGCGCAGAGCGATCCATAATAATTAAACTTAACTCTTCTAATTCACTATAAATATTTTCGATTTGATCGGCTAATTGTTCAACTTTAACTTCAAACAAATCAAGTAATACTTCATAAGGATTTCCATCGTTCATGCTTTGATAACGAGAACGCATGCGATACAAACGAAAGGCTGGAAGATCACGCTCACGCAAAGTAAATAGACGTCCATTGTGCACAGTAAATGCAACTGTTGAGTTACCTGCTCGGTCTTCCGCATCTGCATAAAAAAAGAAAGAGTGAACATGTAATCCTTCGTTGTCCTCAAAAAAACGCGCTGACGCCTCAATATCATCTAACTCGATACTCGTTGCTAAGTTTTGTCCTAAATGTGTTAAAACAAAATCACGATCTGCTTCTTCTGGTTCAATCAAATCAACCCAAGTCGCATTATTTATATCGCCTTCATTAATTTTTACTAATTGTTTGTTTTTTAATCCAAACGCATTAATCATAAGGTCTCCAGTAGAGGGAATGTTTAGAACAATACATCAACAAATATCTGGCATTATACTCGTTAAAGTAACAAATTCCTATGGTTAGACCAATCTTTCTCTATCTTTACATAATGGGATCAATATTCCATTAATTGAATTAAATTCGCTGATATTACTATAGTCTCATGTTACAATACTTAGCTTAAATACTTATGCAATTTTTAGGAGTTAACAATGGCCAATCGAGGAATAAATAAAGTCATTTTAGTTGGTAACTTAGGACAAGATCCAGAAGTTCGTTACATGTCTAATGGTAATGCAGTTGCTAATTTAAGTGTCGCAACATCAGAATCATGGAAAGATAAGCAAACTGGTGAAACCCGCGATCGTACTGAATGGCATCGCGTTGTTGTTTTCGGTAAATTAGCTGAAATTGCTGGCGAATACTTAAAAAAAGGTTCACAAATTTATCTTGAAGGGCAATTACAAACTCGAAAATGGCAAGATCAGTCAGGACAAGATCGTTATACTACAGAAGTGGTGATCAATCCAATTGGTGGTACCTTACAGATTTTAAACTCAAGAAATAGTGGCGAAAGTTTCAATGATGGCTCACAAAATTGGGGACAAAGCGCAAATAATTTTTCATCTGCACCAGCTGCTCAATCTCGCCCGACAACACAAAGTGCACCAGCAACACCAACACAACCAGCCGCGACTCCCGAACCTCCAATGGATTTTGACGACGATATTCCATTCTAGAGTTTACCAGAGAACGATTCTGTAAAGGATATTAAAAAGGTCCTTATTTAAGGGCTTTTTTATTTTTATTGCCAGTTTATTTATGTAAAGAATTAATTGGCAAAAATTCGCTTGTTGTGTACCTTGTTAAAAGGTAAATAATTAGGATATGTAATTAATACCAATTAAGAAACAACAACATTAACATATTCTATATTCCTATTAACCATTAGAATAATATAATTATTTTAGGGTTAACCCCATATCTCAGCTTGTTTCAATCACCAGATTATTTATAAAATCTGTTAATTTATCTAAATCTCCTAGTATTTTTACACCTATGCCTACTTCGCTGCCATTTTTCGTAGGCTTTTTTCGTCTATTTTGTATCTACCTATTTTTTACTCATTCGCTTAGTTCAAAAATAGGCAAATATATAAATTTATTTACAGCGTCATTTTTCTCGTTGCTTAACAAGGTCAATAAGCTTGTCTAGGCTAATCAGAGCATTCATCACATTATTTTGACATACACTTTCATCATCTTGATATATATCTTCATCATCTTGATATGTATCTTCTCTTGTAACCCATATTAGCCAAGCTTTAACTGCTAAATATTCGTCAACGGTTAATGTTGCCCAGCGTTCAAAGTCATAACTATTAGACAGTATTTCTTCAAAATCCATAATCCAAAATACGATTCTATCTATAAAATCTTTAATCCTTGCTTTTTGCTCCTCTATAGCTCTTGCTTTAGCTAAAGTTTCAGCTCTAGTTATAGCTCTTGCTTTAGCTCTTGCTTTAGCTCTAGTTCTAGCTAAAACTATATCTATAGCTTTAGCTTTAGCCTCAGCTTCAGCTTCAGCTCTAGCTATAGCTTCAGCTTCAGCTATAGCTATATCTATAGCTTTAGCTGAAGTGATGAGTAACCCAGGTAAATAATAAGCATATGCTGATGGCGTAAATGCATATAAAGCATCCACATAGTCTACGTATATATCAAAAGTGATATCTTGCCAATTCTTACCCAAAAATTGTTTTAGCGCTATTTCATCATCAGGCATTATTATTTTGGTATATTCAAAGCTTAATTCCCACATATCTTTCGGACGCTCTCGCCAAGAAAATGCATCCGCTATTTTATTGAATAATATTTCTTCATATATAGCATCATATTTTTCCTGTTCAGGCGCTATTACCTTTTTCACCATAAAAGCTCCTTTCTTAGAAGTTCCTTTCTTAATCTATCACGAGTGGTATAACAATTTTTTATTTCTTCATCTATCTGAATTAGTTGCATTCTATGATTTTTATCACCACCTTGATAACAAAAATCATGGTGTCTTTTTCTAGCTGCATAATATTTTTTCTTGATCTCTATTCTCTCTTCAATTTGTTCTACTGTTAATCCTTGATCTTTGCATCCATTCTTTGCACTCAGTTTTTTCCACTCATGATAACGAGTATTTAATTCTTCATCTGGATCACAACGTGGGTCAGGGTTTCTGGGTATATCATCGTCATAATCTTTTACCTTGCTCTCTATAGAGACAGGAACAGAGGCACAGAAAGGATAGCCTTTATCATAATTATTAAGTAATGTACGGTTATATTTATATAACTCGTTAATAGTATGATCTATAGCAAATCCAATGGCAGCCGCAGCTCCCACCATAAGAGCTGCACAACTTGGGTTTGCCATACATCCCATTATGCCAGGAACTATTGGAATTTTCCCATATGGATCTCGATATAAAAGCGGATTGCCACTGGCATAACTAAAGGTATTTATTCCGCCATTTAAGCCTATCGGATCACTTTGGATATAACGCCCTATTTTGGGATTATAGTCCCTAAAGTAATTATAAGAAAGTCCCGTTTCTTTATCATAATATTGCCCTGGAAAACGTAAATTTAAGGTAATTTGGTTATTAGGATCTAATACCGCATTACCAAAGGCGTCACTGTGCATTTTCCATGTTTGTTGGCCTTGATTGTTAATGGCCAGTTGGGGTGTACCTAAATGATCTGTAATCAGATAATGGTAAGACGCAGTTTGTAGTGTCTGGTTAGCAGCGATTAAACTTGCCTGCCACAGTGGACTGGTTCCCCATTCGGTATCAGGTACCCAACCATAGGCAACAGTCATCTGACCGCGATGGTCTAATTCAGCAATCAGACCTTCATTGGTATAAATAAAATAGGTGATATCACCATTAATGGTTTTACTAATACGACGACCAAAAGGATCATATTGATAAGTCACCAGTTCAGTAGTTTCAT